>DATLDS010000170.1:0-2131 GCA_035525735.1 Novosphingobium sp. | reverse complement strand
CGTTCAGCGCGGCCCCGGGCCAATCGTGGCGACCGCCATTCACGACGGCCATGAGCTTCGTGCCGAAGTCGCCGCGGCGATGAAGCTGAGCGAGTCGGACCGGTTGCGCGAAGAGGATCCGTTCACCGGCCAGGCGATCCGCGGCGTTCCCACCCATGTCATCGCCCACCGCTCGCGGTTCGAGTTCGACCTCAACCGCGACCCCGAGCAGGCGGTCTATCGCACTCCCGAGCAAAGCTGGGGGCTCGAAGTGTGGCACGGCGAATGCGGCGAACAGCTGTGCGCCCGCTCGCTCGACATCCACGGCGCTTATTACCGGATGATGGGGGCGATCCTCGACGATGTCGTCGCGGCGCATCCGCGCTTCGTGCTGCTCGACGTCCACAGCTATAATCACCGCCGCGACGGTCCTGCCGGTCCGCCGACCGCGCAGGAGCTGGCGCCAGACGTCAACATCGGCACTTTTTCGATGCCGCGCGATCATTGGGCATTTCTGCTCGATCCGCTGATCGACGCGATGCGCGGGTTCGATTTCAACGGCCGTCGGCTCGACGTTCGCGAGAATATCGCCTTCCAGGGCAAGGGCGAGCAGACCCGCTTCGTCCATCAGCGCTACCCCAGGACCGGTTGCGCGATCGCGCTCGAGTTCAAGAAATTCTTCATGGACGAATGGACCGGCGCGCCCGACCTGGCCGAGCTCGACGCGATGCGCGGCTTCATCGATTTCACCGCGGCGACCGCGCGCGGTCTGATCGAATGACTCCGCGTCCTCGACTTGCGCTCGCGGCGGATGGCTTCGTCCCCGAATTCAGCGACGCCGGGGCGCTTCGCCAGCCGGTAGGGCGCGGTGGCCGGGCGCATATCGATCGCCCGCTGTCCTTCCTCGTGCTGCATCGGAGCGCGGATCCCGCCATCAGCATCGCCCGCCATGTCGCGATCACCAGCCCCGCCTATCTGATCTGGGGTCCCGAGGATGACCAGGTCGCCGCGGCGGCGTTGCGCGCGATCGTCGCGGCGATGTGCGAGCGCAACGATCAGCTGCTGTTGATCTCGCTCTACGATCAGGAACCGCCACCCCCGGGTCCCGACGACGCGCCGCGGCTGCCGCCGTTCACCGCGCTGATCGGCCCGGGCGACGACGACCGCGCCGCCGCGGCCGCCGCCACGCTCGGCACGGCAATGGCCGAGGTCGAAATCGACCTTCGCCGCTGCCACGTCGAGCATCGCTCGCGGCCCTATTTCGAACCCGGGGTCGAAGCGCTAGTCGACGGAGAGCCGGCGCTGTCACACTTTTCGTTCGGGCTGCCCCGGATCCATCTCGCGCCCTCAGGCGCGCTGTACCCCCAGCTGTTCCGCGAGCTGTCGCTCGCCGCGGGTGACGCGCTGCTGCGCTCGGCCTGCGCATTTCTCGCCCGCTCCGCGAGCGGCCCGCCCCACCATTACCGCGCGCTCGGCCGAAGCGCCTATCTCGCCGCCGCGCTCAAGACCGATCGTCAGCTTGACGCGGTCGCGCGCAGCTTCGACTTCCTGCTGTCGGTGTCGCCGATCAACACCGACCAGGCGATGCACGAATATCTCGGTGCCGATGGAGGCAAGCCGCCGCGGTTCCAATACCGCCCGCTCGAAGTCGATCCCGATCTCGCCAAACGCGAACTCTACGCGATCGACCTGTCGAGCCTTGAGGACCCGCTACTCGAGACCTTGTTCTCCGAAAAGCGGCGCGAGCTCGATCGCCAGTTGACCATGCTCGGGGTCCGCAACACCCCCGACTTCCGGCCGGCGTCGATGCTCCAATATGGCGTGGTCGAGCCCGATCTGCTGGCGACCGCGGTCGCGGTCCTCGATTCCACCGCCGGTCGCCGCACCGCGACTGGGCCGATGATCGGCGCCGCCGAGGTCGCCAAGGCGGCGCGCTCGCTGATCGCCGACTATGCCCGCCACGACGAGCGGTTCGCCGCCGAAGTCGAAATTCGCGACGACCTCGCCGCCGGGCTGATGGTGTCGGGCGGGACGCTGATGATCTCGAGCCATACGCGAATGGCGCGCCGCCGGCTCGACGCGCTGCTGGCGCATGAGGTCAGCGTCCACTTGCTGACCTGGTTCAACGGCGGCGCTCAGGGGCTCGGCATCT
>DATLDS010000021.1:0-3051 GCA_035525735.1 Novosphingobium sp. | reverse complement strand
GAAGCTGAGCCGCGCGGGCCTGCGCGATCCGGACAAGCCGATCGGCTCGTTCCTGTTCTCAGGACCCACGGGAGTCGGCAAAACCGAAGTCGCGCGCCCGCTCGCCAACATCATGGGCATCCCGCTGCAGCGCTTCGACATGAGCGAGTACATGGAGCGGCACTCGGTCAGCCGCCTGATCGGCGCGCCTCCGGGCTACGTCGGGTTCGACCAGGGCGGGCTCCTGACCGACGCGGTCGACCAGCAGCCGCACGCCGTGCTGCTGCTCGACGAGATCGAGAAGGCGCACCCCGACCTGTTCAACATCCTGCTTCAGGTGATGGACAACGGCCGGCTCACCGACCACCACGGCAAGTCGGTCGACTTCCGCAACGTCGTGCTGATCATGACCACCAACGCCGGCGCCGCCGACATGGCGAGCCAGGGCATCGGCTTCGGCAACGTCTCCAAGGAGGACGCGGGCGACGAGGCGGTCAAGAAGATGTTCGCGCCCGAATTCCGCAACCGGCTCGATGCGATCGTCCCGTTCAGCTACCTGCCGACCGGCGTGGTCAGCCGCGTGGTCGACAAGTTCATCCTTCAGCTCGAGCTCCAGCTGGCCGAGCAGAACGTCCACATCCAGTTCGACGGCGACGCACGCGCCTGGCTCGCCGAGCGCGGCTACGACAAGCTTTACGGCGCGCGGCCGATGGCGCGGCTGCTCCAGGAGAAGGTCAAGCAGCCGCTCGCCGAGGAGCTGCTGTTCGGCAAGCTCGTCCACGGCGGCGAGGTTCACGTCAGCCTCAAGGACGGGGCGATGTCGTTCGAGCTGACGCCGGCCCCGCCCAAGGTGGTCAAGAAGCGGGTCAAGAAGGGCGAGGGCAAGAGCGACCCCCAGCCCGAGATCAGCGAGGACGGCGCGGAGTAGCCAGCCCTCGCCGCGTCGCGGAAACAGCTAGCGGGCGGGTTTGTCCGGCATCAGCATGGCGTGCCCGGCATCCCATTCGGCACGGTCGAGCCGGTCGTCCTTGTTCGCGTCCATCCGCGCGAACATCGCGTTCGAGCCGGCGACGTACTCGGCCAGCGTCAGCTTGCCGTCGCCATCGCCGTCGATCGTCGCGATCTTCTTTTCCGACGAGACCGCGTCCGAACCGCCGATCGCCTTTTGCGCTGCGTCCATCTCGGCGACGGTGACGCCGCCGTCCTTGTCGGCGTCCATCATCTGGAACATCGTCTGCGCCGCCTTGGCGTGCTCCGCCGAAGCGACGTAGCCGTCGCCGTCGGCGTCCATCCCGGCAAAGCTCGCGAGCGGCTTGGCCCCCGCCGGATCGCTCACCGCCGCGGTCACCGGAGCGGCGGTCGCGGGCGCGGACTCGGGCGCGGATTCCTCGGGCCCGGTCTCCTTCGCGCCGCACCCGGCGAGCAGCGCCGCAGCGAAAGCGAGGGCCGGCAGGGCCTTGATCATCGTGCATCCCCTGGTCCGCGCGGGCATCGCGGCGTGGCGGCAGACTAGCCCGCTTTTCGTTCCTGGCGCAACGGGTTTGCCCGCGCACCTCGCGGCGCGACTGGAACGAAGCCGCGCTTTGGGCGATTGCCAAGCGATGAGCGCGCCCTTCTCGTGGATCCGGCCCGAGCCGCACGGCATCCACGTCGTCCCCGCCGATGTGTGGATCGATCCGGCGCGCCCGGTCGGCGACGCGCTGGTCACGCACGGTCACGCCGATCACGCGCGCGGCGGGCACGGGCGGACGATCGCCACCCCGGCGACGCTGGCGATCATGAAGCTGCGCTACTTCACCGACGAGGGTGCGGAACCCGTGGGCTACGGCGAAACGATCCGCCTCGCCGGCGGTGTCGACGCGACGTTCGTTCCCGCCGGGCATGTGCTCGGCTCGGCGCAGATCCTGCTCGAGCACGCTGGCGAGCGCGTCGTCGTCACCGGCGATTACAAGCGCCGCCCCGATCCGACCTGCCCGCCGTTCGAGGTGACGGCGTGCGACGTGTTCGTCACCGAGGCGACGTTCGGCCTGCCGGTGTTCCGCCATCCGCCGATCGGCGAGGAGATCGCCAAGCTGCTCAAGGCGCGCGCCGACAACCCGGCGCGCTGCGTGCTGGTCGGCGCCTATGCGCTGGGCAAGGCGCAGCGGCTGATCGCCGAGCTGCGCGCGCACGGATACCGCGAGCCGATCTACCTTCACGGCGCGATGGAGCGGATGTGCCGGCTCTACGAGGAATTCGGCGTCGATC
Organism: Novosphingobium sp.; assembly: GCA_035525735.1. Taxonomy (GTDB): domain Bacteria; phylum Pseudomonadota; class Alphaproteobacteria; order Sphingomonadales; family Sphingomonadaceae; genus Novosphingobium. The sequence continues at coordinate 825 of DATLDS010000021.1, read as the reverse complement.
TCGGCGAGCTGCGGCTGGTCGCGGGCATGCCGAAGGCCACGCTGGAAGGCGCGATCGTGATCTGCCCGCCGAGCGCGCTCAACGACCGCTGGAGCCGGCGCCTGCCCGATCCGATCACGGCGATGGCGAGCGGGTGGATGCGCGTGCGCCAGCGCGCGCGGCAGCGGATGGTCGAGCTGCCGCTGGTGATCTCCGACCACGCCGACTGGGACGAGCTGACCCGCACGATCGAGGAAGTCGATCCGGCCGAGAGCTGGATCACGCACGGCCGCGAGGAGGCGCTGCTGCGCTGGTGCCAGCTTCACCAGCGCCGCGCCCGCGCGCTGGCGCTGGTCGGCTACGAGGACGAGGACGATTGATGGAGGCTTTCGCCGCCCTCCTCGATACGCTGGTCTACACCCGCAGCCGCAACGGCAAGCTCGCCGCGATCGCCCGGTACTTGCGCGAGGCGCCCGATCCCGACCGCGGCTGGGCGCTCGCCGCGCTGACCGACGGGCTCGACTTCCCGGCGGTCAAATCGGCGGCGATCCGCAACCTGCTGACCGACCGCGTCGACCCGGTGCTTTACGCGCTGAGCCGCGATTACGTCGGCGACAGCGCCGAGACCGCGAGCCTGCTGTGGCCCGAGCCCGTGAGCCCGGTCAGCCCGCCGCCCACCGTCGCGCAAGCCGTCGACGAGCTTCACGGCATGACCCGCGCCACGATCTCACGCGAGCTGCCCGCGCTGCTCGACCGGCTCGACGCCGACGGCCGTTCCGCGCTGCTCAAGCTGGCGACCGGGGCGATGCGCCTCGGCATCTCGGCGCGGCTCGCCAAAGTGGCGTT
>DATLDS010000129.1:0-2550 GCA_035525735.1 Novosphingobium sp. | reverse complement strand
GACGCTCGAGGCCGCCGGCGGCGGCGCGGTGCCGCCGCGGTCGGGCAGTTCACTGACTTTGGTGGGCCATGAAATGCGCTTGAGGTAACGCTCGACGAGCTCGGCCTCGCTCGTCCGGCCGATCTTGCCGCGGGCGAGGATGTGGAGGAGCATGAAGGTCGCGTCAGGCGCGCGTCAGGCGCCGGGGGCCGATGCGAAAGGCGTCGCCTTGTCGTCATGCCCGTCGGCGGCGCCGATGAGGAAACGCGCCTCGCGCTTGCCGCCGTCGCGCCAGCCCTCGAGCTTCTTGGCAAAGGCCATCGACGACAGCATTTCGCCTTTCTCGTCGAGCAGCACGGTGACGCTCGACGCGGGCAGCGGCGGCGCGGTGCCGCCGCGGTCGGGCAATTCGCTGACCTTGGTCGGCCAGGCGATGCGCTTCAAATAGCGGTCGACCAGTTCAGCCTCGCTCGTCCGGCCGATCTTGCCGCGCGCGAGAATGTGCAGGAGCATCGTGGCGCGTCAGGCGCCCGGTGCCGCGAGGGGGGACTTCTTGACGTCGTCCTCGTCGCCGAACGCCCACATCCGCTCGAGGTTGTAGAAGCTGCGCACTTCGGGACGGAAGAGGTGGACGATGACATCGTCGGCGTCGATCAGCACCCAGTCGGCGGTGGGCAGGCCCTCGATCCGCACGATGCGCTGATAGTCCTGCTTCAATTTCTGCGCGAGCTTGGTCGCCATCGACGCGACCTGGCGGGTCGAGCGGCCGCTGGCGATGACCATATGGTCGGCGATCGACGACTTGCCGGCGAGCGGGATCGACACAACTTCGACGGCCTGGTCGTCGTCGAGCGACTTCAGGACGAGCGCGTGCAGCGCCTCGACGTCAAGGGCGGGCGGGGTCACGGACGCGGAAACGGGGTCGGACAAGTTTATTCCTTAACGGGAATGGCGTGCGCGTCACCGGGAGCGGTGAAGCGGTGGTGCCAGTCGGGGTCGAGCGCGCGCAGGCCAGTGGCGGAAGTCGGGTCAGGGGGCAGGCGAAGAAAAATAATCGCCGGTGCACTCCAGCTCGCCCATTGCCTGGCTGTGGTCGAGGGGCGGACGTAATGCCTCAACCAGCCCATCGCGCGCGCCGCGCGGGCATCGTCACCATAGCGCGGGCGTGACAATATCGCAATCGGCACGATGGCGGCGAGGCGGCGCCAGTCCTTCCAGCGATGAAAGTCGGGCAGCGTGTCCTCCCCCATCAGCCAGACGAACTGCGCCCTCGGCCAGCGCCGCACGAGCAGCCGCAGCGTGTCGACCGTGTAGCGCGTGCCGGCTCGGGCCTCGAAGTCGCTCACGCGGATGCGGCTGCGCCGGGCCATCGCCCGCGCCGCGCCGAGCCGCGCGGCATAGGGCGCCATGCCCTTCGCGGGCTTGAGCGGATTGCCCGGCGACACCAGCCACCACACCGCGTCGAGCCCGAGCGCATCCATCGCCGCGAGGCTCATCCGCCGATGCCCGCGGTGCGCCGGGTTGAAGCTTCCGCCGAGGAGACCGATGCGCTGCATTGTCCCGCTGGCTAGCATCGCCCCTCGACCCGCGCCACCTCGGCGGTTTAAGGTGCGCGCGGGGGAACAGGCATGAGCGAACTCGACGCGATGGGCGATGTGGTGACGGGCGCGGCGATCGCGCGCGCGGTCGAGCCCTCGGCGGGGGCGGTGGGCGCCGACGGCCATACCCACGAGCGCGCCTGCCTCAACTGCGGCGCGCTGCTGGCGGGCGATTATTGCCACGCCTGCGGGCAGCACGCCCATATCCACCGCACGCTCACGGCTTTCTTCCACGATCTGCTTCACTCGGTGTTCCACTTCGACGGCAAGTTGTGGCGCACCCTGCCGCTGCTGGCATGGCGCCCGGGCGACCTCACCCGCCGCTATATCGAGGGGCAGCGCGCGCGCTTCGTCTCGCCGATGGCGCTGTTCCTGTTCTCGGTGTTCCTGATGTTCGCGGTGCTCGGCTCGCTCGGCGCCATCGACCCCATCAACACCCAGGAGGTCAGGACCGGCCTCAGCAAGAGCGCTCAGGATTCGCAGGCCAAGCTCGCCACGCTCCGCCGCGAGCGCGACACGCTGGTCGCCGCGAACAAGCCGACCGCCGCCATCGACAAGCGCATCGCCTCGGTCGACGAGGAAGCGCGGCTGATCGGGACGATCGCCGACCGCGGCGTGCTCAGCGGCAGCGCGGTGCGGGTCAGCGACGACTTGCCCAGCTGGATCCGCAACCCGGTTGAACACGCCAATCGCAATCCCGAGCTGCTGATCTACAAGCTGCGCAACAATGCCTATAAATGGAGCTGGGCGCTGATCCCGCTATCGGTGCCGTTCCTGTGGCTGCTGTTCCCGTTCAGCCGCCGCTTCCGGCTTTACGACCACATGGTGTTCGCCACTTACTCGCTGTCGTTCATGACCATCCTCGTGATCGTCACCACGCTGGTCGCGGCGGCGGGGTGGAACGGGGCCGTCGCGGTGGCGATGTTCGTGCCGCCGATCCACATGTTCCGCCAGTTGAAGGGCGCCTACGGCC
>DATLDS010000102.1:0-8152 GCA_035525735.1 Novosphingobium sp. | reverse complement strand
TTCGTCCGCGTGCAACTCGGCTTCTTGCTGCATGCGTGCGATGTCTTCCTTGGTCAATCCGCTGGACGCCTGGATGGTGATTTTCTGCTCTCGGCCGGTGCCTTTGTCCTTGGCCGAGACGTTGACGATGCCGTTCGCGTCGATGTCGAACGTGACCTCGATCTGCGGCACGCCGCGCGGTGCGGGAGGGATTCCGACCAGGTCGAACTGGCCGAGCACCTTATTGTCGGCCGCCATCTCGCGCTCGCCCTGGAACACGCGGATGGTCACCGCCTGCTGGTTGTCGTCGGCGGTCGAATAGACCTGGCTCTTCTTGGTCGGGATCGTGGTGTTGCGGTCGATCATCCGGGTGAACACCCCGCCCAGCGTCTCGATGCCGAGGCTCAGCGGCGTCACGTCGAGCAGCAGCACGTCCTTGACGTCGCCCTGGAGCACGCCCGCCTGGATCGCCGCGCCCATCGCCACGACCTCGTCGGGGTTGACCCCGACGTGCGGTTCCTTGCCGAAGAACTCCTTCACCACCTCGCGCACGCGCGGCATCCGGGTCATGCCGCCGACGAGCACGACGTCGTCGATGTCGGCGGCCTTGAGCCCGGCATCGGCGAGCGCCTTCTTCATCGGTTCCTTGGTGCGCTCGATCAGCCCCTGGACCAGCTTCTCGAGGTCGGACCGCGTCAGCGTCTCGACGAGGTGGAGCGGCGTGGTGCTCCCGCCTTCCATCCGCGCGGTGATGAACGGCAGGTTGATCTCGGTGGTCTGCGCGCTCGACAGCTCGATCTTGGCTTTCTCGGCGGCTTCCTTGAGCCGCTGGAGCGCGAGCTTGTCGGTCCTCAAGTCCATGTTCTCCTTGGACTTGAACTTGTCGGCGAGGAACTCGACCACCGCGGCGTCGAAATCCTCGCCGCCCAGGAAGGTGTCGCCGTTGGTCGACTTGACCTCGAACACGCCGTCGCCGATCTCGAGGATCGAGACGTCGAAGGTGCCGCCGCCGAGGTCGTAGACCGCGATGGTCTTGCCGTCGTTCTTCTCGAGGCCATAGGCGAGCGCCGCCGCGGTCGGCTCGTTGATGATTCGCAGCACCTCGAGGCCGGCGATCTGGCCGGCGTCCTTGGTCGCCTGGCGCTGCGCGTCGTTGAAGTACGCGGGCACGGTGATCACCGCCTGGGTGACGGTCTCGCCGAGGTACGATTCGGCGGTTTCCTTCATCTTCTGAAGGATGAACGCGCTGATCTGGCTGGGCGAATAGTCCTCGCCGCCGGCCTTGACCCAAGCGTCGCCGTTCTTGCCCTTGACGACCGGATAGGGGACGAGCTCGGTGTCCTTCTTGGTCACCGGGTCGTCGAAGCGGCGGCCGATCAGGCGCTTGACCGCGAAAATCGTGTTGTCGCCATTGGTCACCGCCTGGCGCTTGGCCGGCTGACCGGTCAGGCGCTCGCCGTCCTTGGTGAACGCGACGATCGACGGCGTGGTGCGCGCGCCTTCGGAATTCTCGATGACCTTGGGCTTGCCCCCGTCCATGACGGCCACGCACGAGTTGGTGGTGCCGAGGTCGATGCCGATCACTTTAGCCATGGTTTTCCTGTTTCCCTCGTCTGTTTACTGACGCCGCGCGGCCGGGCTTCCCCAAGTGGGCGAAGGCCCGTGTGGCGGCTCCGGACGCGGGGGATATAGGTGCGCTTGCGGTTGGCACAAGACCATGCGCGGACTAGGTGTTCCGGGTTTGGACAAGAGGTGTCGGCGATGAAGTCCAGGGCGATCGGCGCGGGGGTGGGTGCGGCGTTGCTGGTGCTGGCGGGATGCGGCGACAAGACCGCCGAAGCGCCGCCGCAAGCGGTGGGGACGCTGCCCGATAATCCGACGGGGATCACGGTGACCGACGCGAAGGTTCAGCTGCCCGTCGTGGCCGGGCGACCGGGGGTCGCCTATTTCACGGTCAGCCAGGCCAACGGCGCGCCGCGAACGATCGTCGCGGTCGAGGTCGCCGGAGCCGGGCGGGCCGAGATGCACGAGACGATGGATAACGGCGGGATGAGCTCGATGAAGCCGGTCGCGCGCGTGCCGATCGAGCCGGGCAATAGCGTCGAATTCGCCCCCGGCGGGCGCCACGTCATGCTGTTCGGGATCGATCCCAAGCTCCGCGCGGGCGGCGAGACCGAGATCATCGTCAGTTTCGCCGAAGGCGACTCCGCAACCGCCAAGGCCGACATCGTCACGCTCGCCGGGTCGGCGGGTTGAGCGATCTCGTCGAGATCGAGCCGGCCTGCCCGGTCGGCGGGACGCGTGCGCTGACCCTGGGCGAACAGGCGCTCGCCCGCTCGATGTTCGGCACCGCGATCGACTTGTCGCGCGTTTCGATCCGGCGCCGCAAGTTCTTCCCGTTCCAGCCGCGCGAGGTGGCTATGACCCCGCGCGGCCACCTGCACTTCCACCCGCGCGCCAGCGCCTATTGCGAAGACTTCGCCGCCGGCTCGATCGACCGCCAGGCGCTGTTCATTCACGAGCTGACCCATGCCTGGCAGGCGCAGGAGCGCGGGCCATGGTGGCTGGTGCTGATGCGCCACCCATGGTGCCGCTACGACTACGCGCTGCGCCCGGGGTGGAAGCTCGAGCGCTATGGGATCGAGCAGCAGGCCGAGATCGTCAAGCACGCGTTCCTGCTGCGCCGCGGGGTCACGCTGCGCGGCGTCGGCGATCCCGCGGCTTACGACCTGCTGGTGAGGTTTCCGGGGGCGGATCGCTGACTGCCCCTTGAGCGCCGACGCGCAACCCGGTATCATCCGCAACCACACCGGGCGGCCGAACCCGCGCCCGGCGACGAGACCCCCATGCAGCTTTCCGATTACGGCATGTCGCGCGAGCGCGGCTTCCTGTCGCCTTACGAAATCGACGAGATCGAGCTTCCCGGGCCGTTCGCCCCGATCGTCGCCGCCGCCGACGACTTGTCCGCGCTGCTCACCAGCGGTCGCGTGCGCCACTGGCTCGAACGCCTGCCCGACCCGGGAATCGAGGCTTGGGCGGCCGACGCGCCCGACCCGCAAGTCCGCACCGCGATGGTGCGCTACTCGTTCCTGGTGCAAGCTTACGTCTGGGGCGAAACCGAGCCGCCGCGCGCGCTTCCGGGCAATCTCGGGCGCCCGATGAGCGCGCTCGCCGACCGGCTCGGCCAGGCTCCGCTGCTGCCTTATTCGGCGTATGTCCTCGACAACTGGAGCCGGATCGACAAGGCGGGCCCCATCGCGCTCGACAACATCCGGATGCACCAGAACTTCCTCGGCGGGCAGGACGAGAACTGGTTCGTGCTGGTCCACGTCGCGATCGAGGCCGAGGCCGGGCCGATCCTCGACGACGCGGTCAAGCTCGTCGGCGCCGCGCGCGCGCGCGACGCGGCCGAAGCCGAACGCCTGCTCGTCGCGATGAACGCCGGCTGGGAGCGGATCTACGCCGCGTTCGGGACGATGACCGAGCGCTGCGACCCCTACATCTACTTCAACCGGGTCCGCCCCTACATCCACGGCTGGGCCAACAACCCGGCGCTGGGGAAAGGGCTGGTCTACGAAGGTGTCGACAAGTTCGCCGGCGCGCCGCAGGCGTTCCGCGGCCAGACCGGGTCGCAGTCGTCGATCGTCCCCTCGATGGACGCGCTGTTCGGGGTGCGCCACTCGGACGACCCCCTCAAGCACTTCCTCGACGAGCTCCACCACTACCGACCGGTGCCGCACCGCCGCTTCATCGAAGACCTCGGCGCGCAATCGGACTTGCGCGCGTTCGTCGTCGGGTCGGGCAGCACGAGCCTCAAGGCCGCGTTCAACGCCAACCTCGAGCAAGTCGCGCGCTTCCGCACGCGCCACCTCGAATACGCCGCGAGCTACATCAACAAGCAGGCCGCCTCGATCCCCGGCAACGATCCCGACGTCGGCACCGGCGGCACGCCGTTCATGAAGTACCTCAAGAAGCACCGCGACGAGAACCGCGCGCAGCTGGTCTAGAGCACGCCCAGATCGAGCGGCGCGTTCTTGTCGAGGCGGTTCTGGGCGGGGGGCATCGGGTACTTGAGCCCGGTCGCGCAGTTGAACAGCACCGCCTGCTCGTCCTCACCGACCGAGCCGTCGGCCAGCGCGCGGCGATAAGCGGCGAGCGTGGCGCCGCCTTCGGGGCACATCAGCAGGCCGTCCTGGCGCCCGCAGTCGTCGACCGCGGCGAGGATCGCGTCGTCGTCGACCGCCAGCGCCTTGCCCCCGCTTGTCCGCACCGCGCGCAGGATGAGGAAATCGCCGACCGCCTTGGGAACGCGGATGCCCGCGGCGACGGTGTGCGCGTCCTCCCACCGCTCGGCGTGCTCGACCCCGTCGTCGAACGCCTTGACGATCGGCGCGCAACCGCTCGCCTGGACCGCGTACATCCGCGGTCGCTCGGGCCCGATCCAGCCGAGCACCTCGAGCTCGGCGAACGCCTTCCACATCCCGATCAGTCCGGTCCCGCCGCCGGTCGGATAGAAAATCGCGTGCGGCAGCTTCCATCCGAGCTGCGCCGCGAGCTCGAGTCCCATCGTCTTCTTGCCCTCGATCCGGTACGGCTCCTTGAGCGTCGAGAAGTCGAACCAGCGCCCTTCGGCGGCCCCCTTCCCCACGATCGCGCCGCACTCGTCGATCAGCCCGTTCACGCGATAAACCCGCGCGCCTTGCGCGGCGATCTCGCGGACGTTGATCTCGGGCGTGTCGTTGGGACAGAACACGATGGTCTCGATCCCGCAGCGGCTGGCGTAGGCCGCGAGCGCCGCGCCGGCGTTGCCGTTGGTCGGCATGGCGATTTTGGTGACGCCCAACTCGCGCGCCATCGCCACCGCCATCACCAGCCCGCGGGCCTTGAACGATCCGGTCGGCAGCCGGCCCTCGTCCTTGACCAGGACGTTCGCCCCGCCCGAGGCCGCAATCGGCACCAGCGGCGTCTCGATCTCGCCGAGGCTGACGATGCTTTGGGTCTCGCGAACGGGCAGCAGCTCGCGCCAGCGCCAGAGGTCGGTAGGGCGAGACTCGAGTTCGGTCTGAGTCAGGGCAGAACGCACGCCGTCGAGGTCATAGCGGACCAGCAGCGGCCGCCCGGCGCGCGACAGGTTGTGGACTGTGTCGGCCTCGTAACGCTCGCCGTTCAGCGAGCATTCGAGATGCGTGACGAACGTCGGGCGATCGGCGGTGAGGTTGGCGTTCACTCGCCCTTCTTCGCCACCGCGACCATCGCGGGGCGGAGCAGGCGGTCCTTGATCATGTAGCCCGCTTGCAACTCCTGGACGATCGTGCCGGGCTCGGCCTCGGCGCTCGGAACCTCGAGCATCGCCTGGTGCTGGTGCGGGTCGAGCGGCAGGCCGACCGCGGCGATGCGGGTGATGCCGTGAGCGGCGAAGACCTTGTCGATCTCGCGCTGGGTCGCCTCGATCCCGGCGATCAGGCCCGTGAGGTGGTCGTCGTCGCGCCACGCGGCGGGCACCGCATCGAGCGCGCGCGCGAGGTTGTCGGAGACCGACAACATGTCCCGCGCGAACCCGGTCGCGGCATACGTGCGCGCGTCGGCGATGTCCTTCTCGAGCCGGCGGCGGACGTTCTGTGTCTCGGCCTTGGCGTACAGCACCTCCTGCCGGGCGGCTTCGAGGTCGCCGCGCAGCAGCGCGATCGGATCGTCGCCGGTCGCCTCGCGGTCGATCAGGTCCTCGGGGACGCCCGCCAGCTCGGCCTCTGCGGCTTCATCATCATTTGCACGGGGGGGACGCGTATCGTTATCGGTCATTGGCGGGAAAATCCGTCGGTTGCGATGAGTTTGCTGAGCGATTGAGCGGTGAAATCCACCATGGGGACGACGCGCGCGTAATTCAATCGGGTCGGGCCGATCACCCCCACCACGCCGACCACCCGGCCCTCGCCGTCGCGCCACGGCGAGGCGATGACGGACGAGCCCGAGAGCGAGAACAGCCGGTTCTCGCTGCCGATGAAGATGCGCGTCGCCTCGGCCTCGCGCGCGGCGTCGAGCACTCCGGCGATCCCTTGCGCGTCCTCGAGCTCGTCGAGCAGCTGGCGGACGCGCTCGATGTCGCCGAGCGCGGCCTCGTCGAGCAGGTTGGCCTGGCCGCGCACGATCAGCACCGGGCGCCGCGCCGAATCCTCGCTCCACATCGCGAGCCCACGGGTGACGAGGTCGCGCGAAGCCGCATCGAGCGCGGAACGCCCCGAGGCGATCTCGCGCCGGATATGCGCCGCGGCTTCGGACAGCGTTCGTCCGGCGAGCCGGGTCGACAGGTAGTTGCCCGCCTGTTCGAGAGCACCGGGAGGAGTGCCGGGGGGCAGATCGAGCACGCGGTTCTCGATTCCGCCATCCTCGCCGACCAGCACCGCGAGTGCTCGCCCCGGGGCGAGCGGCACGAGCGTGAGCTGCGCCAGGCGGGGCTCGCGTCCGGGCACCATGACCACCCCCGCGCCCGCCGAAAGCGCGGACAGCGCGGTGCTCGTCGCCGCGAGCGCCACCTCGATCGTTCCGCCGACGGCCAGGCCGCGCTCGATCTGCGCGCGGTCGGCGGCGCTCGGCTCGGCGACTTGCATGATCCCGTCGACGAACAGCCGCAGCCCTTGGTCGGTCGGCATCCGCCCCGCGCTGGTGTGCGGCGCGGCAAGCAGGCCCGCGTCCTGGAGTTCCTGCAGCACCGAGCGGATCGAGGCGGGCGACAGGTTGAGCGCCCCGCCCCCCGCCAGCGTCTTCGAGCCGACTGGATGGCCGCTGGCGAGATAGCCTTCGACCACCAGCCGAAAGATGTCGCGCGCGCGCGCGTTGAGCTCGGTGACGGGGGGCGGCGACATTTGCGTCAGTGTAGGGCCTGGGCTTGCGGCCTCAAGCCCAATGCGCCTAACGCGCCGGCTCGACTGACAAAGGAAAATTCATGCGACCTTCCGGCCGCGCGCCCGACGAGATGCGCGCGCTTGTCTTCGAGACCGGCTTCACCAAGCACGCCGAAGGGTCGTGCCTGGTCTCGTTCGGCGACACCCGCGTGCTGGTTACCGCCAGCGTCGAGGAGCGGCTGCCGCCGTGGCTGCGCGGCAAGGGCGAAGGCTGGGTCACCGCAGAATATTCGATGCTCCCGCGCGCCACGCACACCCGCGGCCAGCGCGAGGCGGCGAAGGGCAAGCAATCGGGCCGAACACAGGAAATCCAGCGGCTTATCGGGCGTTCCTTGCGCGCGGTCACAGATTTGAAAGCGCTCGGCGAGCGCCAGATCACGCTCGATTGCGACGTGATCCAGGCCGACGGCGGGACGCGCACCGCAGCGATTTCGGGCGCGTGGGTGGCACTGCGGCTCGCGGTCCAGGGGCTGATCGACAAGGACCTGATCGCGAGCGATCCCCTGACTCGCAAGGTCGCGGCGGTGAGCTGCGGCATCCACCAGGGCGTGCCGGTGCTCGACCTCGACTACATCGAGGATTCGAAGGCCGACGCCGACGCCAACTTCGTCCTGATCGAAGGCGGGCAGATCGCCGAAGTCCAGGCTACCGCCGAGGGCGCGACTTACGACGAGGAGGGCCTGCTCCGGCTGTTGCGGCTCGCGCGGATGGGCTGCGACCGGATCTTTGCCGCACAGGCGGCTGCGGTGACGTGACGATGCGGCTCGCGCCCGGCCCACTGGTCATCGCCACGCACAACGCGGGCAAGCTCAAGGAAATCCAGGCGCTGCTCGAGCCGTACGGGATGCAGTGCCTGTCGGCCGGGTCGCTCGGGCTGGCCGAGCCGGCCGAGACCGGCACGACGTTCGTCGCCAACGCGTTGCTAAAGGCGCGCGCGGCGGCCGAGGCTTCGCAGCTGCCCGCGCTGGCCGACGATTCGGGGTTGTGCGTCGCCGCGCTGAACGGAGCGCCCGGGGTCTATACCGCCGACTGGGCCGAGGCCGCGCCGTTCGAGGGCGGGCCGGGGCGCGACTGGTACGTGGCGATGGGCAAGGTCGAGGGAAAGCTTGCCGCGATGGGGCCCCAAACGCCGCGCGATTGCTGGTTCGCCTGCGTCCTCGCGATCGCCTGGCCCGACGGCGAACAGGCGGTCTACGAGGGCCGCGCCGAGGGCACGCTGACCTGGCCGCCGCGCGGGACGATGGGGTTCGGCTACGACCCGGTGTTCGTGCCCA
>DATLDS010000072.1:0-7836 GCA_035525735.1 Novosphingobium sp. | reverse complement strand
CGATGCACGGGCCATGGGTCCCCGCGTTCGCGGGGATGACACCGGTTGTGAGGACGGGCGGAGTCATTCCGCCCACCCGTTGTGCGCCATCCACGCGGCGCAGCTCCCTTTGGCGAGGTCGCGCACCCGGCCCATGTAGCTCGCGCGCTCCTGGACCGAGATCACGCCGCGCGCCTGGAGCAGGTTGAACACGTGGCTGGCCTCGATCGCCTGCTCGTAGGCCGGGATCGGCAGCTTCGCCTCGAGGCAATTCTCGCACTCGGCGACCGCCTTGCGGAACGCGTCGAACAAGGTCTCGGTGTCGGCGACCTCGAAATTCCACTTCGACATCTGCTTCTCGTTCTCGAGAAACACGTCGCCGTACGTCACTCCGCGCCCGTTGAAATCGAGATCGTAAACCGAGTCTACGCCCTGGATGTACATCGCCAGCCGCTCGAGCCCGTAAGTCAGCTCGCCCGCGACCGGCTTGCAGTCGAACCCGCCCATCTGCTGGAAATAGGTGAACTGGGTGATTTCCATCCCGTCGCACCACACTTCCCAGCCCAGCCCCCAGGCACCGAGCGTCGGGCTTTCCCAGTCGTCCTCGACGAAGCGGATGTCGTGGAGCAGCGGGTCGATACCGATCGCGGAGAGGCTCTGGAGGTAGAGCTCCTGGAGGTTCTCGGGGCTCGGCTTGAGGATCACCTGGTACTGGTAATAGTGCTGAAGCCGGTTGGGGTTGTCGCCATAGCGGCCGTCGCTGGGCCGACGGCACGGCTGGACGAACGCGGCGTTCCACGGCTCGGGACCGAGCGCGCGCAGCGTCGTCGCGGTGTGGAACGTCCCCGCCCCCATCCGCATGTCGTACGGCTGGAGGATCAGGCACCCCTGCGCGCCCCAGAACGCGTGGAGCGCGAGGATCATGTCCTGGAAGCTTGAAGGGCTCGCGGGCGACATCGCGCGGGCCATGGCGGAAGGCCCCGTCAGGGTCAACGCAGCGCGAATTTGTCGGTGTCAGGTAGTCTTGACATTGTCAGCGACTCGCGACATATAGTCAGGTATAGATGACATAACGACAGGTCTTGCTGACACCGATGATCAACCGATTGCGAGTTTTGCGCGCCGAACGCGGGTGGAGCCAGGCGGACCTCGCCGAGCGGCTCGATGTTTCGCGCCAGGCGGTCAACGCGATCGAGACCGGCAAGCACGACCCGTCGCTGCCGCTGGCATTCCGCATCGCGCGGTTGTTCGCGAGCCGAATCGAGGAGATTTTCGATGACGGGAAATGAGCCCCTGGCGACCGACGGCGACCGCGCGGAAAGCCCGCCGCTCGCCCGCGTCGCGCTGGCCATCGCGAGCGGGCTGGCGTTGCTGTTCTCGATCGGGGTGGTCGCCGGAGTGATCGCGGCGGCGATCGAGCGCGGCGCGCTCAAGCCGACGGGCGCGCTGGCGTTGGCCGGCGCGGCGATGATCGCGATCGGCGCATGGGTTGTCCTCCGGCGCGTCATTCCAGCTCTCCTTCCCACTCAATCCTCGCCGCGGGTCGGCAAGGCCCGGCGCATGGTGATGCTGTCAGGTGCGGTCGGCGGTGTCCTGGGGATGTTCCTCGCGCTGGTCGCGCTCAGCAGCGGCCAGTCGTCGAGCGACGTAATGGCGGGGCTGTCCTCCTCGCCGCTGCCGCGCTGGGTCGCGCTGGTCGCCATCGCGGTGTGGGTCGGCGCGGTCCCCTGGCTGACGATCAACTGGCACCGCAACATCGACGAGCACGAGGCGCAGGCCTATCGCGACGGCGCGCTGGCGGGGATCTACGCCTACTTCGCGATCGCCCCGACGTGGTGGATGGCGTGGCGCGGCGGGATGGCGGCCGAGCCGCAGGAAATGCCGGTATTCCTCGTCGTGGTCGGAATCGTCGGGCTGGTCTGGGCCTGGCGTCGGTATCGCTGAGGACGGGATGATGATCGAGCTCATCCTCACGCTGCTTACCGCGCTCGGCCTCGCGACGCAGCCGGCGCCGCCCGCCCACGGCTCGGTCGCGGTCGTCGCGGTGATGTCGATCGAATAGCGATCAGCGCCGGTTCAGCGTTGCGGGGCCACACTGCCGCGCCCATATGCGGGAACCTTGCCGATGACCGCCGCCTCCTTGCTTCGCCGCGCCCTCGCCCGTTTGTCGCTGGTGTTCGGCGGGCTGGCGCTCGCCGCGCCGGCGCTCGCCGATCCGCAATCACTGCCCGCCCCGGTCGCGCCCAAGCTGGTCGAGCTCGCCACTGGGGCCGCCGCGCCGCCGCTCAAGCCCGCGTTGTGGAAGGTGACCGACGACGACACCACGATCTACCTGTTCGGCACGATCCACGCGCTCAAGCCCGGCCTGCCGTGGTTCGACGGCGCGATCGCCCAGGCCTTCGCCCAATCGGGCACGCTGGTGACCGAGATCGCCGACGTCGGCTCGATGGACACCGCGCAAGTCCTGCTCGGCAGCGCGATGCTGCCCGCGGGACAAAGCCTGCGCGCCAAGCTGTCCGAGGCCGACCGCGCGGCGTACGACGCGGCGCTGGCCAAGGCGGCGATTCCTTCGGTCGCGCTCGACCGCTTCAAGCCGTGGTACGCCGCGGTGGTGCTGTCGTCGCTGCCGCTCCTGCGCTCGGGCTACAAGCTCGAGGAAGGGGTCGAGATCCAGCTCGCCAAGCAGGCTCGGGCGAGCGACAAGAAGCAGGAAGCGCTCGAGACCGCGGCTTATCAGCTCGGCTTGTTCGACGCGCTGCCCGAGGCGAGCCAGCTCGCCTACTTGCGCCAGGTGGTCGACAATTTCGACAACGTCACCGCGCAGATCGACACGCTGATCACCGAATGGGGCGAAGGCGACGCCGAGGGCCTTGCCGCGCAGATGAACGCCGACAAGTCCGACGCCGAGCTGGTCGAGGTGCTGCTCGCCCGCCGCAACCGCGCCTGGGCCGAATGGATCGATACGCGGCTCGACCAGCCGGGGACGGTGTTCGTCGCGGTCGGGGCGGGACATCTGGCCGGCGCGGGCAGCGTCCAGGACATGCTGACCGCGCGAGGGATCGTCAGCGCGCGGGTGCAATAGGCCGAATGCGTCGGTTTTTGATCGCGGGCGCGGCGCTTCTCGCCGCCTGCCAAGCCGAGGCGCCTCGCCCCACGCACCCCGCGCTATGGGAAGTCACCGCGCCATCGGGGGCGCGCGGTTACGTGTTCGGGACGATCCACGCGCTGCCCGACGGGCTGAAGTGGGAGACGCCCGCGCTCGCCCAGGCGATCGCCGCGTCAGACCGGCTCGTGCTCGAGATCGCCGACGGCGACGCGCCGCAAGCGCGCGAGACGTTCCTCGCGCTCGCGACGACACCCGGCCAGCCGCCGCTCGACACGCGGGTGAGCGCGCCGTTGCGCGACGAGCTACGTAAAGCGCTCGCCGAGACCCGCCTCGACCCCGTCCAGTTCGCCGACCTCGAGGACTGGGCGGCGGCCTTGACGCTTTCGCTCGCGCTCGAGGCGCGCGCCGGGTTCGATCCCGACAACGGCGCCGATCGCGCGCTTCAGGCACGCGCGGGGCGGCGCCCGGTGGTGGGGCTCGAGACGCTCGCGGGCCAGCTCGCGCTGTTCGACGCGCTGCCCGCCCCCGCCCAGCGCGCGCTGCTCGACGCGGTCGTCGCCGAGAGCGCCGACCCGGACAAAGGCGCCCGCCTCGTCGCCGCCTGGAAGCGCGGCGACCTGGGCGCGATCGACCGCGAGGCGCACCGCGGAATGCTCATCGACGCGCGGCTGCGCGAGGTGTTGCTCACCGGTCGCAACCGCGCCTGGGCGAAGCGGGTCGCGGCGATGCTCCGCCACGGCGCGCGTCCGTTCGTCGCGGTCGGCGCGGCGCACGTCGCCGGGGTCGACGGCCTGCCCGCGCTGCTCGGTGCCGAAGGGTTCGAGGTCCGGCGCGTACAGTAGCCGCTGCGCTTGCTTTTCGGCGCGTTTGCTCCTAACGGCCCCGCTTCCCACGCCATGGTCATCCCTGGAGGCGCGGCGGGCGGGAATACACAAACACGCATATCGGAAGGTCAGCAAGATGAGCGAAGCTCTCACCCTGGCGGCCGAGGCGCGCGATCGGGCCGGCAAGGGAGCCTCCCGTTCACTGCGCCGCGAAGGCCGCGTCCCCGCCGTCGTCTATGGCGGCAAGGAAGCCCCGCTGGGCATTCACGTCGAGGAGCGCGCGTTGCAGCGCATGCTCGGCACCGGGCACTTCACCAACTCGATCGTGATGATCGACGTCGGCGGCAAGAGCGTCCGCACGCTGCCCAAGGACGTCCATTTCCACCCGGTCACCGACCGTCCGCTCCACGTCGACTTCCTGCGCCTGGCCAAGGACGCCAAGGTCGAGGTCGCGGTGCCGGTGCGGTTCGTCAACGAGGACGACTCGCCCGGGCTCAAGAAGGGCGGCGTGCTCAACGTCGTGCGCCACGAGCTCGAGCTGGTCTGCGACGCCGACCGCATCCCCGACGACATCGCGATCGATGTCGCCGGGCTCGATGTCGGCGATTCGATCCACATCAGCCATGTCACCTTGCCCGAAGGATCGGTCAGCGCGATCACCGACCGCGACTTCACCGTCGCTTCGATCGTCGCGCCGTCGTCGCTGCGCAGCGAGGCGGGCGATACCGAGACCCCGGCGGCCGGCGAAGCCGAAGCCGAGCCCGAAACGGGCGAGTAACAACGGCCCTTGAGCTCCTCCCGCTTGCGGGAGGGGTTTGGGGAGGGCCTGTCGGAACCGGGCAACAAGCCCTCCCCCGGCCCCTCCCGCAAGCGGGAGGGGAGTAGATGCAGCTCTGGGTCGGCCTCGGCAATCCCGGTCCGCTTCACGCGATGCAGCGGCATAACGTCGGCTTCATGGCGGCGGACGCGATCGCCGAGGTCCACCGCTTCGGCCCGGTCAGCAAGAAGTTCTCCGGCTGGCTCCAGGACGGCCGCATCGCCGGCGAGCGGATCCTGCTGCTCAAGCCCGCGACGTTCATGAACGAGAGCGGTCGCAGCGTCGGCGCGGCGATTCGCTTCTTCAAGCTCACGCCCGAGCAGGTCACCGCGTTCTACGACGAGCTCGACCTCGCCCCGTTCAAGGTCAAGGTCCGCCGCGGCGGCGGCACCGCCGGGCACAACGGCATCCGCTCGCTCGACCAGCACATTGGCGCCGAGTTCCGGCGGGTGCGGATCGGGATCGGCCATCCCGGTCACAAGGAGCGGGTCACCGGCCACGTCCTCGGCAACTACGCCAAGGCCGAGCACGACGATCTCGCCGCCCTGCTCGGCGCGATCGCGGCCGAGGCGCCCTGGCTCGCGCAAGGCGACGACGTGCGCTTCATGAACGACCTGGCGCTGCGCCTCGGCGAGTGAGTCGTCGGAACCGCTTACAACCGGCCGACCCGTTAACCATCGGACTTCGCGGGATTACTCGGCTGGCACGGCCCTTGCGTCGTGAGGCGTAAACCATTTTGACGTGGGGGCCGATGCCATGAACCTGTTCCGTAAACTTTCGCTCGCCGCCGCCGCCGCGGTCGGCCTGTCGTCGAGCGCGGCGTTCGCCGACGCGGTGACCTTCGACTCGGCCGGCGACACCGTCACGCTCAATTACAACGGCTTCGCCGACGGAACGACGGTGACCGGGCTGACCGGGTCGACCACGCTCACGCTGACCTCGATCACCGGGACGAGCTACAACTTCACATACAGCGTGACCAACACCACGCAGGACCCGGTCGATTCGCGGATTTCGAGCTTCGGCTTCAACACCAACCCTGACATCTCGGGCGCGACCTCGACCGGCACCTACAGCTTCGTCGATACCGGCGGCAACGTCCCCAACGGGCTCGGCAAGATCGACGTCTGCTTCAAGGCAGGCGGGTCGAACTCGTGCTCGGGCAGCGGCGGCGCGCTCGACGGCCAGACCGGATCGGGCACGCTGAGCCTCAATTTCGCCAGCGCGCCGAGCTCGCTGACGCTGAGCGACTTCTTCGTCCGCTATCAGTCGATCACCGGCGCGGGCAACATCACCTCGGCCACCGGCAGCGGCACGATCACCAGCACCGGCAGCACGGGAAGCACCGGCGGAACCCCGGTTCCGGAGCCCGGAATGCTCGGCCTGCTCGGGCTCGGGCTGATCGGCGTGGCGCTGACGCGTCGCCGCGCCCAGCCGAGCCTGCGCCCGATGGCCCCACGCCTCGCGCTGGCCTGAACTTCAGCAAGCGCCTTGAACGGGCCCGGCGAAAGTCGGGCCCTTTCTTCGCGTCCGCCCCGCGTTCAGCCTTTGGCTTCGGCCGCTTGCAGATGCCCGCGGATCGTCGCGTTGCCGGGCGCCTTTCGCGCTGCGGCGCGCAGCAGATCGAGCGCGCGGTTGCGGTCGCCGCCGGTCTCGACCAGCAGCCAGCCCGCGGTGTCCATCACCGACGGATTGTCCGGATCGAGTTTCAGCGCGCGCAGCGCATAGGTGAGCGCCTTCGCGTGGTTGCCGAGCTGGCCTTGGGCGTACGCCAGGTTGTTGAGAACCAGCGCGTTCTTGCCGTCGGTGATCGCGAGAATCCGCTCGTACGCCGCCGCAGCGGCTTTCCAGTCGGCTTTCTTGAGCGCGGCGTCGCCTTTGGCGAGCTCGCTGCCGAGCGCTTCCGGGCTCGGATAGCGCGCGCGCCGGGCATAGCGCGACGAGCCCGGATCGCCCGCGGCGCGCGTCGCCTTGGCCATCAGCGCGAGCACTTCGGGCGCGGCCTCGGGCTTGCTCGCGAGGGGCGCCAGCGTCGCCGCCGCGCCCGCGGGATCGCCGCCCGCGAGCTGCGCCTCGGCGAGCAGCATCGCGGTCAGCGCGTGCGCGGGGGCGCGGCGGTGGAGCGGCTCCAGCCGTGCCCGCGCCTGCTCGGCCTGGCCGAGCCGCAATTGCGCCTGCGCGTAAAGCAGCATCGCGTCGTCGCGCGCGCCCAGTTCCGCCTCGAGCGGCTGGAGCACCGCGCGCACCCTGGTCCAGTCGTTGCGCCCCGCCGCGGCGCGGGCGTCGAGATAAGCGACCGCGGGGCTGTTGTCGGCGCTCTCGCGCAGCTGCCCGAGCAGCGCCGCCATCTCTTTCGCGCGGCCCAGGTCGCCGAGCGTCGCGGCCTTGCCGGTCAGCGCGGCGAGGTTGCCCGGATAAGCGCGCGCCGCGCGGTCGTAGAGGTCGAGCGCGTGGGCCAGGTCGCCGTCGGCCACCGCCAACTGCGCTGAAGCGAGCAGCGGATCGAGCGTGCCCGGCGCCGCCTTGAGCGCCTGCGCGGCGAGACGCGCCGCCGCGGCGCGATTTCCCCTTCCGAGCTCGAACCGCGAAAAGTCGGCCAGCAGGCGCGCCTTGTCGCCCCGGGCCTTCGCGCCGTCGGCAAAGCTTTGCGACGCCGCGGCGATGTCGCCGAGCATCAGCCGGCCGAGCGCGCGGATGCGCAGGGCTTCGGCGGTCTCGAGCCCGTCCACCGCTTCTAGCGCGGCCTTGGCCTTGCCGCGCAGCAACGCGGCTTCGCCCTCCAGCAGCGCGAAGTCGGCGGGCGCGTGCGCACCGAGCTTGTCGAGCGCGGCTTGCGCGGCGACGCCGTCGCCTTGCGCGATGTGGCTGCGCGCGGCGAGATCGAGCGCGCGCGCGTTGCCCGGCTGGGCCTGGAGCGCCGCGGCGAGATCGACTTGCGCGGCGCGGTAGTCGTGCGCCGCGTACGCCTTTTCGGCGCGCGCCAGCCGCGCTTCGGGGGAATCGCCGCAGCCCGCCAGAAGCAGCGCAAGCGTGATGGGAATGAGCCTGTTCATGCGCGCGGGGTCTAGCGCCAAGGCCTGAAATTTCGGTGAAGGTGGCGTTTGCCATGT
>DATLDS010000062.1:0-22095 GCA_035525735.1 Novosphingobium sp. | reverse complement strand
CCTGTCGTTCTCGCAGGAGCTGCCGGGGCCGGGCCGGTTGTTCGGCGTCGAGGACAAGATCAAGCTGTTCGCCACCATGGACAACTTCCTGAACTTCCTCGACAAAAGCTGGAACATCCAACGCCGCCGCAACTTCTTCGGGGTGCAGGACATCGCCTCGACCAGCGGCGTCGATGCGCAGGGTCGCTACATCATCACCAGCGCCGCGGGCTCGGACACTTACGTGACCGACAACGGGATCAACCTGTCGTCGTCGATCTGGCGCGCCAAGATCGGGATCAGCTACGACTTCTGACGCTCGCGCCAGCGAACGGCAAACGACGGCGCGGGAGGGCAGGGCTCTCCTGCGCCGTTCTTTTTGGCGGGCTGTGCGCTAGGGCACACCGCGACTCGGACGAGGCGTGAGACGCTCGCGGCACGGCGGGCACGATGCGCGCGTGGGGCGGGCCAGCGGGTTTTCATTCGGCTTGGTGGCCAGCATCGTGTCAACCCGCCGGCGCTGCCGTGTCGTCCCCTTCGCGGCAGCCTCGCGACCGGCGTTCGCTCGCCTGCCCGGGGGAGGCGGCGAGCGCCGGAAGCGTGTGGGCCTTCAACCTATTTGTAGACGCAAGCGTCCAGACCGTCGCGGCGGACCACGCCGATCCGCGCGGCGATGGTGTTGCCGTGGCGGCGGGTGAAGCCGCTGGCGCCGTTGACCGCGCGGGTCTTGGGCGCGGGCAGCGCGGCGGCGATCCGCGCCGCCTCGGTCCGGCTGAGCCGCGCCGCGCCGTGCTTGTAATAGCGCTGCGCGCCGGCCTCGACCCCGTACGTGCCGATCCCGGTCTCAGCGACGTTGAGATATACCTCCATGATCCGCCGCTTGCCCCAGATCTGCTCGACCAGCAGCGTGAACCACGCCTCGAGCCCCTTGCGCACGTAGCGGCTCCACCCGGTGCCCTGCCACAGGAACACGTTCTTGGCGGTCTGCTGGCTGATCGTCGAGCCCCCGCGCAGGCGCCGCCCCGACATGTTGCGCCGCGCCGCGGTCTTGATCGCCGCGCGGTCGAATCCGTCGTGGACACAGAACTTGCCGTCCTCGCCCGCGATCGCCGCGCCGACCATGTTGCGGTCGATGTCGCTGAGCGAGGTCCAGTCCTTGGTGATACCGTTGGGGTCGGTCAGCATCGTCACCGTCACCGGGACGGGCACGAACTTGTAGAGGATGGTGAAGCCGATCGACAGCGCGAGGAACCACACGATCAGCCGCCCGACGAACCAGCCGACGCGGAACGCCGGGCCGTGCGATTTTTTCGGACGCGAAGGACGAAGCGAAGCGGTGGCCATGGTTGCGGCTTTAGCGCCTGACCGCGTCCGCTCAAGGGCGGCCGTGGCCGCTTGCCGCCAACCGAACGGCTGGTAAGACCCCAGCGACGGGAGGCGATGGACCATGCCGGGACTGGACCTGTTCGACGATGCGCTCGAGCCGAGGTTAGCTCGCCTCGTGATCGAGACCGCGCGCCGATGGGTCGATGAAAGCGCCTTCGATCGCACCAACGCCGGATGGGAACACGCGATAGTGCGCGCGAGCGAACCCGTCCTGATCCGCGATTTCGGCGGGCCGATCGGCGAAACGATCGTCGCGGCGCTGCACCAGCGCGGGGTCCTGCCGCACCGCGCGTACGGCTTGATGCTCTATGCCTGGCCGCCCGCGAGCTACATCGCGTGGCACAGCGACGGCCGCCACGACGACGCGGTGACGGTCTACCTCAACCCGAGCTGGGACCGCGACTGGGGCGGGTTGTTCCTATACGAGGACGACGCGGGCGACATCCGCGCGGTGCTTCCCCGCTTCAACCTGGCGCTGCGCAACAGCGCCAAGCTGCCCCACGCGACGACGCCGGTCACTGCCGACGCGCCCGAGCCGCGCTTCACGCTCCAGCTGTTTCCGCGAGCGCCGGGCAGCGCCTAGCCGGCCATCGTCCGCAAGCCGCCGAGCCGTTCGCCGGCGATGCGCTGCATCGCCTTTTGCAGCTTCTCGAACGCGCGCACCTCGATCTGGCGGACGCGCTCGCGGCTGACGTTGTACACCTGGCTCAGCTCCTCGAGCGTCTTGGGCTCTTCGCTGAGGCGGCGATCGGTGAGGATATGCCGCTCGCGCTCGTTGAGCACGTCGAGCGCGTCGGTCAGCATCGCGTGGCGCACGCTCGCTTCCTCGGCGTCGGCGACGGTCTCGTCCTGCAACGGACGGTCGTCGGCGAGCCAGTCCTGCCATTGCCCGGTGTCGCCTTCGCCGGCGAGGCTGACGTTGAGCGACGCGTCGCCGCCCATCATCATCCGCCGGTTCATGTTGACCACTTCCTGCTCGGGCACGCCGAGCGTGGTCGCGATCGAGCGGACGTCGTCGGGATGGAGGTCCGAATCCTCGAACGCCTCGAGGTTCTTCTTCATCCGCCGCAGGTTGAAGAACAGCTTCTTCTGCGCCGCGGTGGTGCCCATCTTGACCAGGCTCCACGAGCGCAGAATGAACTCCTGGATCGAGGCCTTGATCCACCACATCGCATAAGTCGCCAGCCGGAACCCGCGCTCGGGCTCGAACTTCTTGACGCCCTGCATCAGCCCGATGTTGCCTTCGGAGATCAGCTCGCTGACCGGCAGGCCCTAGCCGCGATAGCCCATGGCGATCTTGGCCACGAGCCGCAGGTGGCTGGTGACGAGCTGCGCCGCGGCTTCGGGGTCCTGGTGCTCGGCATAACGCTTGGCGAGCATGTACTCCTGCTCGGGCGCGAGCACGGGGAACTTGCGGATTTCGCTGAGATAGCGGTTGAGCCCCGCCTCGCTGCCGAGCGCGGGAACCGAGGGAAGATTGGATTTGCTCACCTGAACAGACCGTCCTTTTGTTAGTCGATCCACTTGGCCGACCCCATTAGCGGGCGCCGGCGGTTCGGACCACACACGCTTTCTTTTGCTCACGCTCGTCTAACTACGCGCCGCCTCCGGCATTGAACCGCCCAATTCGACGATCAGTTCCGCCATATCGACCGGCGGCGTGCTGGCGAAGCCGAGCCGTTCGCCGCTGAGCGGATGAACGAACCCCAATCGTGCCGCGTGAAGCGCCTGGCGGCGGAATTGCAGCCGGGCGAGCAGCGGCTTGAGTCGCGGAGGAGTGCGTCCATAGACAGCGTCTCCCAATAGCGGATTTCCCATTGACGCGCAATGAACGCGAACCTGATGGGTTCGCCCGGTCTCGAGAGTGCATTCGATCAGGCTTGATTGATTGAGCCGTTGGAGCGTCCGGTAGTGCGTCACCGCGTGCTTGCCTCGTCCTTCTGCGACGAGCGCCATCTTCTTGCGATCGTAATTCGATCTGGCGATCGCGCCGGTTACAGTCCCCGCGGGCGGCACGGGATGACCGGCGCAGACCGCGAGGTAGGCGCGCTCGATCGAGTGGTCGGCGAACTGGCGGGCGAGGCCTTCGTGCGCCGCATCGGTCTTGGCGACGACCAGCAACCCCGAGGTGTCCTTGTCGATGCGATGGACGATCCCCGGCCGCGCCACCCCGCCGATCCCCGAGAGCTGCCCGCGACAATGGTGGAGCAGCGCGTTGACCAGCGTGCCGTCGAGGTTGCCCGCGGCGGGGTGGACGACGAGGCCCGCGGGCTTGTCGATGACGATGAGGTGCTCGTCCTCGAACACGACGGCGAGCGGGATGTCCTGCGGCGCGGCTTCGGCGGCGACGGCTTCGGGCACGACAATCGACCAGCGAGCTCCCGCGGCCGGTTTGAACGAGCCCTGGCGAGCCACGCCGCCGTCCAGGCTCACGCGCCCCTCCGCCATCAGCGCCTTGACCCGCTCGCGCGAGAGGCCGCTCGACGCGGCCAGCGCCTTGTCCACGCGCTCGTCGCTCGCCTCGAGCACGCCTTCGATGATGCGCTCGCCCGCCGCCATGGCTACACCATGCGCATGACGCTGGTCGTGGCAAGGGGAGTGATCGAGGCGCTGCTTGCCGAAGCCGCGCGGCGTGACCCGGAGGAATGCTGCGGCTTGCTGCTGGGCGAGGGGGACATAGACGCGATCACCTCCACCGCCAACGTCGCCGCCGAACCGCACCGCCGCTTCGAAATCGACCCCGCCGCGCTGATCGCCGCGCACAAGGCGTCGCGCGCGGGCGGGGCGCAGATCGCCGGGTACTATCACTCGCATCCCGCCGGCATCGCCGAGCCTTCGGCGACCGATCGCGCGCTGGCCGCCCGCGACGGCCGCGTATGGGCGATCGTCGCCGGCCGGAGCGTCACTTTCTGGCGCGATGCGCCCGGCGGCTTCGAACCGCTTTCCTACACGGTCGCAGACGGTTAAGGCGGTGGACGCGGCGCCTGCGGGGAGCGCCGCGGGGGGGCCGGCCGAGTTTGCGCCCTGGACCTTGTCAACCGTGTCAACCTCGCCAGGATTCAGCGCGTCCAGATGAACGACTCGGCCAGCCTCGACCCGCACGGCCTCGATTTGGCCAGCCTGCTTTGCTCGCGGTTGTGTCACGACATGCTGAGCCCGGTCGGCGCGCTCAGCAACGGGCTCGAGCTCCTCGCCGAGGAAAAAGACCCCGAGATGCGCAAGCGCTGCTTCGAGCTGCTCGAGCAGAGCGCCAAGGCGAGCGCCGACAAGCTCAAGTTCTTTCGCCTCGCGTTCGGAGCGGCGGGCGGATTCGGCGAGATGGTCCCGGTGGCCGAGCCTCGCGCGCTGATCGAGGCGCTGGTCGGCGATTCGGGGCGGATCGCGCTGACCTGGGCGGTCAGCGGCGACGCCTTGCCCAAGCCCGCGGTCAAGACGCTGCTCAACCTCGCGTTGATCGGGATCGAGGCGCTGGTTCGCGGCGGGACGCTTGAGCTCGGCGCCGAGCTCAGAGAAGGCGCGAGCGAGATCGTGGTCCGCGCCGCCGGCCCGCGGATCGCGTTCGACCCCGCGATCGGGCGCGCGCTCGACGGCTCGCTCGATGCAGTCGAGCTTTCGAGCCGCACCGCGGCGGCGGCGATGCTCCAGCGGCTCGCCGCGAGTCTCGGCGGCGGTGTCCAGTTCGCGCTCACCGACGAGGCGCTGGTGATGGGCGCGGTGCTCCCGCAAGGCTGAAATGGCGGACGAGCTCGTCCAGCGCGTGAACCTCTCGCCCAACCACGACGAGCGCGCGCTGCCGATTTCGATGGTGGTGCTTCACTATACCGGCATGCAGACCGGCGCGGAGGCCGAGGCGCGGCTGGTCGACCCCTCGGCCAAGGTCAGCGCGCATTACCTGATCGACGAGGACGGCACGGTCGTTCGCCTGGTTCCCGAGGACAAGCGCGCCTGGCACGCGGGGCGCAGCTTCTGGCGCGGGCTCAACGACGTCAACTCGGCGAGCGTAGGGATCGAGCTGGTCAACCCGGGCCACGAGTGGGGCTATCGCCCTTTCCCCGAAGTTCAGATGGCCGCGTTGCTCCCGCTGCTGGCGCGGATCGTCAAGACCTACAAGGTGCCTTACGCCAACGTCGTCGGCCATTCGGACATCGCGCCGGCGCGCAAGGAGGATCCGGGCGAGCTGTTCGACTGGCCGCTGCTCGCGCGCCACCGGCTGGCGCTGCCGATCCCCGACGTGACGCTGGGCAACCCCTACGACAATGACGGCGCGTTCCTGCTTGCGCTCGAGCGGTTCGGCTACGACGTCACCGACGGCCGCGCCGCGGTGCGGGCGTTCCAGCGGCGTTGGCGTCCGGGCAAGCTCGACGGCGAGATCGACGGCGAGATCGGGGCGATGCTGTTCGCGCTGCTCTTGGATCGCGACCGCGGAAAGGCTAGGTAGGAGGCGCCAGGGGGCTGGGCAGCCGCGTCATCTCACGATGCCGAGGAAAGTCCGGGCTCCACGAAACGAGGGTGGCGGGTAACCCCCGCCGGGTCCGCGCGAGCGGATTTAGGGAAAGTGCCACAGAGAGCAGACCGCCCGACGGCTTCGGCCTGACGGCAAGGGTGAAAGGGTGCGGTAAGAGCGCACCGGGGCGGCGGCAACGTCGTCCGCACGGCAAACCCCACCCGGAGCAAGGCCGAATAGGGGCAGCGCGCCGGCTTGCCGGTAGGGATGTTTCGTCCCGAGTTGCCCGGGTTGGCTGCTGGAGCGGCGGAGCGATCCGTCGCCGAGAGGAATGGCTGCCGTCACCGCCGCGTCGCGCAAGCGAAACGGGCGGGGTCACAGAACCCGGCTTACAGGCCCCCTGGCGCTTCTAGCTTCCGTCGCATCAAGGTCATCGCGGCGACGATCCCCGCGGCGAACAGCGCGCCTTCGAGCCCGCCGGTGACGAGCTGGCTGACCGGGCCGAAGCCGTTCTCGCCCAGCGCCGCGCCGATCCTGTCGAGCCGCAGCCGCGAGGCGGGAAAGCCGTCCGCGAGCAGCGCCAGGCTGCCGCCCATCATCCGCCCGCCGAGCAGCACCGCCAGCACGCCGGCGACCGCGCCGGTCAGCCCGGCGACCCCCACCGCGTTGCGCAACGAGCGCGACGAGGCGGCGAGCGAGGCGCCCAGGCCGACCGCGGCGCCCAGCATCAGCCCTTCGGTGGCGCCGGTGATGTCGCGCGGGGCGTGGCCGAACAGCAAGTTGAACGCGTCGAGGCCGATCAGCCGGACCACCGCGCCGACGACCAGCCCGCCGAGCGCCCCGCCGAAGGTCAGCCAGCGGCCCGAGCCCAACAGTCCTGCCGCCGCGATCCCCAAGCTCACCCCGGCCGCGCCGATCAGCGCGATCCCCAGCGTCAGCACGACCAGCACGATCACCACCGAAGCCGCGCCGACGCCACCCAGCGACGCTCCCGCGAAGCCGTAGAACAGTCCGCCGATCAAGCCCGCCAGGCCGCCTCCCGCGGTTCCCGCGGCGCCGACCAGCCAAAAGTGCCGCCATGCGTCGGGCGACGATGGCGCCGGGCGTGGCTCACCCGGCGCGCCCACCGCCGCGACGAAGCGGTAGCCGTGCTTGGGGACGGTCTCGATGAAGCGCGGCGCGGCGGCATCGTCGCCCAGCTGGCGGCGCAGCGTCCTCACGCATTGGGTCAGAGCCTCGTCGGTGACGGGCACCCCTTTCCACACCTCGTCGAGGAAGCGGTCCTTGGTGACGAGCTTGCCCTGCTCGCCGACGAGCAGCGCGAGCGCGTCGAGATAGCGCGCGTTGAGATCGATGACCTCGCCGTCACGGGTCAGCCGGCGATCGGCGCAATCGAGCACGAAACGGTCGAAGGCGAAGCGGCCCGCGGTCATTTTTCAGCAAGTCCTCACGCGTTGCTCATGACGATCACCCGCAAGTCAGCGCATCGGGGCGCCTCGTTTAGGCACGGAGATCCGAACATGGCAAATACGGTGGAGACGAATGCGGCAAAGCGGGGCAGCCCGTGGCGGATCATCGGCTGGGGTTCCGCCGCGGGCCTCCTGCTGCTGCCGCTGGTCGCGATGCAGTTCACCCGCGAGGTCGACTGGGACGAGGCCGATTTCATCACGATGGGCACGATGTTCGCGCTCGCCGGCGGCGCGATCGAGCTCGCGGTGCGCGCCAGCGCCAGCGCCGCCTATCGCGCCGGCGCTATCATCGCAGTCGTCGGCACTTTTCTGCTGATCTGGATGAACCTCGCGGTCGGGATCATCGGCAGCGAGAACAACCCCGCCAACCTGATGTTCGCAGGAGTCATCGCCGTCGCGGTCGGCGGCAGCGCGATCGGCCGTTTCAAGCCGCTCGGGATGGCGCGCGCGATGGCCGCGACCGCCGTCGCCCAAGCGCTCGTCGGTATCATCGCGCTAGCCGGCAACATGGGCGCCGACGGGGTGGCCTGGCCGCGCGACGTGATCGTGCTGAGCATCTTCTACACCGGCTTGTGGGCTAGCTCGGCGGCGCTGTTCCGCAAGGCGGCTCGCGGCTAGCCGCGGCCGATGCCAACGTAATCGAGTCCGGCGGCGCGCGCTTCGGCGGGCTCGTAGACGTTGCGCAAGTCGACCAGGACGGGGCTGGCGGCGAGCGCGGCGATGCGCCGCAAGTCGAGCGCGCGGAACGCGTCCCACTCGGTGACCAGCACCACCGCGTGCGCGCCCTCGACCGCGGCATAGGCGTTGGCGGCCATCGTCACCCCGGGGAGGAGGTCGCGCGCGAGCTCCATCCCTTCGGGATCGTAGGCGACGACCTCGGCGCCCGCGTCGAGCAGCGCCTGCGCGATCGCCAGGCTCGGCGCGTCGCGCATGTCGTCGGTGTTGGGCTTGAAGGTCAGCCCGAGCAGCGCGACCTTCCGTCCTCTTGCCTCGCCGCCCATCGCGGCGATCACCTTGCGGCCCATCGCGCGCTTGCGGGCGTCGTTGACCGCGACCACCGCCTCGACGATCCGCACCGGGCTGTCGGCATCCTGCGCGGTCTTCATCAAGGCGAGCGTGTCCTTGGGAAAGCACGAGCCGCCATAGCCGGGCCCGGGATGGAGGAACTTCGCGCCGATCCGGTTGTCGAGCCCGATCCCACGCGCGACGTCCTGAACGTCCGCGCCGACCGCCTCGCATAAGTCGGCGACCTCGTTGATGAACGTGATCTTGGTCGCGAGGAACGCGTTGGCGGCGTACTTGATCAGCTCGGCGGTGCGCCGCCCGGTGTCGAGGATCGGCGCCTTGTTGAGGAACAGTGGGCGATAGACCTCGCGCATCACCTCGCGTGCCCACGCGTCCTCGGCGCCGATCACGATCCGGTCGGGCCGCTTGAAGTCGGCGATCGCGGCGCCTTCGCGCAGGAACTCGGGGTTCGAGACGACCGCGACCTTGTGCGGGACGTTCGCCTCGGCGATGATCCGCTCGACCTCGTCGCCGGTGCCGACGGGCACGGTTGACTTGGTCACCACCACCGCGTCGCCGCCGAGGCTTGCGGCGATGGCGCGCGCGGCGGCGTGAACGTAAGTGAGGTCGGCGTGGCCGTCGCCGCGGCGCGACGGGGTGCCGACCGCGATGAACACCGCCCCCGCGCCGGCGACGCCATCGGCGAGGCCGGTGGTGAACGCGAGCCGGCCCGCCGCGACGTTGGTCCTGACCAGTTCGTCGAGCCCCGGCTCGTAGATCGGCATCACCCCGTCGCGCAGCCGCGCGATCTTGTCCGGATCGCTGTCCACGCAAACAACCTCGTGCCCGAAGTCGGCGAAGCACGCGCCCGAGACGAGGCCGACGTAGCCGGCCCCGACCATGCAGATTTTCACGTTTTGATTCCTATGCGGCCTGATCGTCGGCGCGGGCGATAGCGTCGCGCGCGGCGAGATACCAGCGGTCGGTGCCTTCGAGCCCGAGCGCGGTGAGCCGTCCGCTCATGAACGCGCCGGTGTCGATCCCGATGCGGTTGGGAAGCTCCTCGACCTCGCTGGTGATCGTATGGCCGTGGACCACCATGACCCCGTGATCGCCCTCGTGGTCGATGAACGGCTCGCGTATCCAGCGCAAATCGGAGCGGCGCTGCTCGTCGAGCGCGACCCCGGGACGGATGCCCGCGTGAACGAACAGATAGTCGCCGATCGCGATCACGTCCTCCATCGCCTCCATCAGCGCGACGTCCTCGGCCGGGATCAGCGCAGGCAGGCGCGCCTGAAGCGCCTCGAGGCTCATGTCCTGGTAGGCGCGCGGGTCGATCGGATAGCTGAGCAGCGTTTCCTTGCCGCCGTAGCGCAGGAAATGGCGCAAGGTCTCGAGGCTCGAGAAGCTCTTGAGGAACATTTCCTCGTGATTGCCCTTGAGCATCCGCACCGCGCGGCGGCTCGCCCAGCTTCGCGCGGCGGCGATCACTCCGCGGCTGTCGGGGCCGCGGTCGACGAGGTCGCCGAGCAGGATCACCGTGGTTTCGGCGGGACCGCGCCTGGCGTCGTCGGCGTCGATCTTGGCGATCAACGCTTCGAACAGATCGAGCCGGCCGTGGATGTCGCCCACCGCATAGACCCGCTGCCCGACCGGAATCGCGGCGCGCTGCGGCGGTTCGGGCGCGCGCTGGGCAAGATAGGATTTGAAACGCTTGATCATCGCGGAAACGGTGGTCCTAGGTTGGGCAGGGGGCCTATAGGCTCGGGCCGCGGCGCGCTCAAGGAAGCTCGCCGCGAGACGGCTCCCTCGCAATCGCCATTGCCGCTTAACGTTCCCTGAGCGCGTCCCGGCCAAAGCCTCTTGTGCATTGCAGCATTTGCGGGCAGTCTAGTCGGGCATGGCTTCAGGACCGCCCGCTCGAACGAGGCGCCCGGACCCTGCGCAGGTGGGACGACGCGTCAACTTTTCAAAGGATTTTGACATGCGCACGTCCATCAAGGCCCTCGCGGTCGCCATGCTGTTTGCGGCGGGCGCCTCGCCCGCGCTGGCCGAAGACGAAACCGCTCCGCCCGGCGACCTGACCATTTCGGGCTATGTCCAGGGGGTCAGCGACTACCGCTTCCGCGGTTATTCGCTGTCGGGCGGCGATCCGGCGCTCCAGGGCACGATCAACCTCAACCACTCGAGCGGATTCTACGCCGGGGCCTGGGCCTCGTCGCTCGATGCGAATGTCTCGCCGTTTTATGGCGACGTCGAGCTCGATCTCTACGCCGGGTGGACCGGTTTGCTCTCGTCCGCGCTCACCGCCGACGTCGGCGTGCTGCGCTACGTCTATCCGAGCAACGACGGCAACGGTCCCGCCGACTACTGGGAGCCGTATGCGTCGCTTTCGACCACGCTCGGCCCGGTCAGCGCCAAGCTCGGCGTGGCTTACGCACCCGAGCAGGATTCGCTGCTCGACGAGGACAACCTCTACGTCTTCACCGATCTCAGCGCGGGCATCCCCAACACCCCGATCAGCTTGTCCGGGCACCTCGGCTATGCCGACGGGATCCAAGGACCCAGGCTGCTCACGGGTGACAGCCTGACCGATGACAGCGGCTTCGACTATTCGGTCGGCGCGACGTACGCGGTCACCGACAAGCTGTCGGTGAGCGCGACGTATGTCGGCGTCGACGGCAGCGCGAGCGAAGGCGACTATCGCGCCGGCCGCTCGCTGGTCGTCGCCAACGACACCGTCGTTGCGACGATCAAGCTGGCGTTGTGAATTGAACCGCGGGCGGGGCGGCGCCAAAGGTGCTCGCTCCGCCCCCGCCCCTACCGCAGGTAGAAGTCTACGGTGGTCACCACGCGGACTTTCTTGAACGGCGAGTCCGAAACGCCCCACGCTCCGCCCGAATCGCCGTCGCGCGCGGTGACCTCGAAGTAGCCCTGCGTCGCGCTCTTGATCGCGCCGACGCCGGCGCCGCTGTCGCGCGCGAATTGCTCGGCGGCGGCGCGCGCGTCCTTGGTCGCCGCCGCGACCATCGCCGGCTTGATGCTGTTGAGCTTGGTGAAGGTGTAGGCCATCCCCGATCCTTCCTCGAGCATCACCCCGCGGCGGACGAGGTCGAACTGGCGGCGCACCGCGGCCTCGGCGCGCTTGATGTCGGTGCTTCTGAGCGCCATCCGCTGGCGCACGGTGAAGCGGCTGACCCCATCGTCGGTAAAGCTCGAGACGTTGACCCCGGTGGGCTGAAGCGCCTCGCCGGGAAAGCCGAGCTCGGCGAAGAACGCCCGCAGCTCGCGACTGTCGCGGTCGACGCTTGCTTGCGCGGTGGTCAGGTCGTCGGCGGTGGCCGAATAGGCGATCGTCCAGGTGGCGAGGTCGGCGGTGACGTTGCGCTCGGCCAGCCCGCGCACGGTGACGGCGCGGTCGGCGGCCTTGGCCCGCGTTAACCCATCGCCCAGAAGGAACCCTCCCAGCACCAGCCCCGCGGCGACGATCGCGGCGCTCGCCAGCCATCGCTGGGATGCGGGATCGCGCAGGAGGCGAGGGGCGACGGCGGGCGTGTCAGGGCTTGCGTCAGGCATCGTAACCTCCGAGCATGGGCGCGACCCCCTGCGGCGAACCGTGCTATATCATCGATGAACTGAGTTTGAATAGAGGCGAGGCGTTCGGTCGTGACGAAATATCTGCACACCATGATCCGGGTGTCCGACCCGCAGGCGACGATCGACTTCTTCCGCCTGATCGGGCTCGAGGAAGTGCGCCGGTTCGACAGCGAGAAGGGCCGCTTCACGCTGATCTTCCTCGCCGCGCCGGGGCAGGAAGGCGTCGCCGAAGTCGAGCTCACGCACAACTGGGATCCCGAGGACTACGGCGGCGGGCGCAACTTCGGCCACCTCGCCTATCGCGTCGACGACATCTACGCGACCTGCCGCCGGCTCGCCGACGCCGGTGTGACGATCAATCGCCCGCCGCGCGACGGCCACATGGCGTTCGTCCGCTCGCCCGACGGCATCTCGGTCGAGCTGCTCCAGGACGGGCACCTGCCGCCGCAAGAACCGTGGGCGAGCCTGCCCAATATCGGCAAGTGGTGAGCCCCGATGCGATGACCGTCTGGCTCGTCGCGGTGTTCATCGTGACGTACGCGGGAATCGCGCTCGAGGAGCTGACCGGCGTCAACAAGGCCGCCGCGGCGCTGATCGGGGCGGGGCTGCTGTGGACGATCTACGCGCTGGGCAGCGGCGAGCACGGGGTGGTCGACCGAGAGCTCGGCGAATCGCTGATCGGCACCGCGCAAATCGCCTTCTTCCTGATCGGCGCGATGACCATCGTCGAGGTGATCGACGCGCACGACGGGTTCGAGGTGATCACGACGCGGCTCCGGGCGAAGACGCTGGCCGGGCTTGCGACGATCATGGCGCTGGTGACGTTCGGGCTCAGCGCGGTGCTCGACAACCTCACGACCACGATCGTGATGGTCTCGCTCCTCGCCAAGCTGCTGCGCGAACGCGACGACCGTTTGTGGCTGACCGGGGTGATCGTGATCGCCGCCAACGCGGGCGGGGCATGGTCGCCGATCGGCGATGTCACCACGACGATGCTGTGGATCGGGGGGCAAGTGACGACGCAAGCGATCGTCACCCGGCTGATCGGGCCGGCGCTGGTCAACCTGCTGGTTCCGCTGGCGATCGTCGCCTGGCGGCTGCGTGGGCGTGAGGTGCTCGCTCCCGCCGCGAGCGGTTCCGGTGAGCGGCTTCACGGCACCGCCTTCGAGCGCAAGCTGATGTTCGCGCTGGGCCTCGGCGCGTTGCTCGCGGTGCCGCTGTTCAAGGCGGTCACGCACCTCCCGCCGTTCCTCGGGGTGCTGCTCGGGCTCGGCCTGCTGTGGGCGGTCGGCGACTTGCTCCATCGCGGCAAGCCGACCGCGCAACGCCAGACGGTGTCGATCGCGCACGCGCTGACCCGGATCGACTTGAGCGCGATCGTGTTCTTCGTCGGCATCCTCTTCGCGGTGGCGACGCTCGAGCATACCGGCGCGCTGGGCGCGCTTGCCGCATGGCTCGATCGCACCGTCGGACGGCTCGACGTCATCGTCATCCTGTTCGGCCTGCTCAGCGCGGTGATCGACAACGTTCCGATGGTCGCCGCGGGAATGGGGATGTACGATCTCGGCGCGCACCCGCCCGACAGTTTCGTGTGGGAGTTCATGGCCTATTGCGCGGGCACCGGCGGCTCGATCCTGATCATCGGGTCGGCCGCGGGGGTCGCCGCGATGGGGATCGAGAAGGTCTCGTTCGGCTGGTACTTGCGCCGAATCGCGCCGCTGGCGCTGGCCGGCTACCTCGCCGGGGCGGGGGTTTATCTCGCGCAACATGCCGCGCTTGGATGAACCTCGCAGGCCGTTAATTAACTGACATTGCCAGCGCTTAGCCGCCGCGATAGGCTCGCGGCGCCGGGCTCGAAGGCCGTGGCACAGGGGGCACGATCGGATCGTTCGATCTTGGCGGCTTCGGCCCGTGGCAATGGCTCGAGATCGTCGAGCACGAGCTGCTGCTGTTCGCCGCGGTGTTCTTCGCGTTGGGCGCGATCGACGAGTTTCTGCTCGACCTGGCCTGGCTGCGGTTGCGCTTGACCGGCCGCGCTCGCGCCGAGCGGTTCGAGGGCGATCCGCGCGCGCCGCTGGCGGGATCCGCGGCGGTGCTCGTCCCCGCGTGGCGCGAAGCCGACGTCGTCTCCGCGATGCTCGCGCACGCGCTGGCCAGCTGGCCGCAGCGCGAGCTGCGGATTTACGCCGGATGCTATCGCAACGACCCGGCGACGCTGGCGGCGCTGATCGCGGGGGTCGAGTGCGATCCCCGGGTGCGGATCGTCGTCCACGACGCCGACGGGCCGACCACCAAGGCCGATTGCCTCAACCGCCTTTACGCCGCGCTCGTCGCCGACGAGCGGAGGAGCGGCGCGCGCGCGCGCAGCGTGATCCTCCACGACGCCGAGGACATGGTTCATCCGGCCGCGCTCGCACTGATCGACGCGGCACTTTCACACGCGGACTTCGTCCAGCTCCCCGTGCTCCCCGTGCCGCAGCCGCGCTCGCGCTGGATCGCCGGGCATTACGGCGACGAGTTCGCCGAGGCGCACGGCAAGAACCTGGTGGTGCGCGATTCCTTGGCGGTCGGCATCCCCGCCGCCGGGGTCGGCTGCGGCTTTGCCCGTGCGGCGCTCGAGCGCGTGGCGCGCGCGCGCGGCCGCGGCGGCGACGAAGCGCCGTTCGCCGCCGAGTGCCTGACCGAGGACTACGAGCTCGGCCTGCTGATCGGCGCGAGCGGCGGGACCAGCCGGTTCGTGCGCAGCCGCGATGCCGACGGCGGGCTGATCGCGACGCGCGAGCTGTTTCCCGCCGAGCTCGGCGCGGCGGTGCGGCAGAAGACGCGCTGGCTCCACGGCATCGCCTTCCAGGGCTGGGACCGCCTGGGCTGGGCGGGCCAAGGACGAATGGGCCGTCCCGCCGAGCTGTGGATGCGGTTGCGCGACCGGCGCGGGCCGCTGACTGCGATCGTGCTCGCCGCCGCGTACCTGGTGATCGTGGTATGGGGCGCGCTGTTCGTCGCCGAGCGCGCCGGGTGGCACGAGCCGCGGCCGCTTGGCGGCGTGCTGGTCGCGCTATTGTGGTTCAACTTCGCCAGCTTCGTCTGGCGGGCCTGGGTACGCTTCGCGTTCTCGGCGCGGACGTACGGCGCCGCCGAAGGCCTGCGCGCGCTGCTCCGCATCCCGATCGCCAACGTGATCGCGATCATGGCCGGGCGGCGCGCGATCCTGGCGTATGTCCGCAGCTTGCTCGGCGGAAGAGTGCGGTGGGAGAAGACCGAGCATCGCCAGCACGCCACCGCGCTGCTCGGTAACGCGCCCCAACCTCGCGGCGTCGCGGCATGAACGCGGCACGCCGCCGCGGCCAGCCGCTGGCGATGCTCGCGCTGGTGCTCGGCGCGTGGGCGACGGCGCGGGTGGCGCTGTGGGAATCGCCGTTCCCGGCCGAGGGACCGGCGGGGCTCGCGCTGGATCGGGAGGCGGACGCGGATTTCATCGCCACCCGCCCGATCCCCGCTCGATCAAGCGAGATCGTTCGATTCGCTGCGCCGCGTTTCGAGGGCGCACATCGCGCTCGCGCCTTCGCGCCGATCGTGCCTCGCCAGCCCGCGCTTTCGAGCGATCCCCCGCTGCCGTTGGCCCCGCCCGAGCGCACCCTGCCCCCGCTCGCACCGCCGCGGGTGATCGCCGGGCATCAGCTGATGATGCTTGCCGCGCTCGGCCGGCTCGGATTGCCGCCGCTGCTCGCGTCCGACGCTCGCCAACCGCTCGTTGTGGATCGATCCCAGCCGTCCGCCGCGCCAGCGCTCGTCCGCGCCTCGCGCTGGTCGGGCGACGGATGGATGTTGCTGCGTCGCGGCTCGGACGGGATCGGCGCGGCCCCGGGTTTCGCGCGCTATGGCGCGAGCCAGGCCGGCGCGGTGCTGCGCTATTCGCTGGCGCCCCGCAGCGTCTTGCGTCCGCAGGCGCACGTCCGGCTGGCGCGCGCGCTCGGAGGGTTCGACGAGGGGGAGGCGGCGGCGGGAGTGTCGTTGCGACCGCTCGCCGCGGTGCCGCTGCGGCTGCTCGGCGAGGGCCGGGTCCAGCGCAGTGGCGGCCGCGCACGCCTCCGCCCAGCGCTGGCCGCGATCAGCGAACTTCCCCCGCTCGCGCTCCCGCTCGGCGGAGATGCGGAGCTCTACGCCGCGGCGGGCTATGTCGGCGGCCAGCACGCGACCCCGTTCTTCGACGCGCAACTGACCGCGGAGCGCGCGGTGATCGCGCGCGGCCTGGCCGAGCTTCGCCTCGGCGCCGGCGCATGGGCGGGCGGACAGGAAGGCGCGGCGCGGCTCGACCTCGGTCCGCGCGCGAGCGTCCGGCTGCGGCTCGGCGAGGCGCCGTCGCGGCTCGCGCTCGACTGGCGGTTCCGCGTAGCGGGCAAGGCGGCGCCCGCTTCGGGCCCGGCGCTGACCTTTTCGGCAGGTTTCTAGGCCGCACCCGCCGCCCCGCGTTCCCTTCGCCCCACCGCTGCGCTAGGCCCGGGCGCACGATGGACGTCTACCTTCCGATCGCCAATCTCTCGGTCAACGGCCTGGTCATCGTCGGGCTGGGCGGGCTGATGGGCCTGCTTTCGGGGATGTTCGGGGTCGGCGGCGGGTTCCTGACCACGCCGCTTCTGATCTTCTACGGCGTGCCGCCGACCGTCGCCGCCGCGAGCGCCGCGAGCCAGGTAACCGGCGCAAGCGTCTCGGGCGTGTTCGCGCACACCCGCCGCGGGGGGGTCGATTACCTGATGGGCGGGGTGCTGGTGGTCGGCGGGGTGTTCGGTACCGGCGTCGGCGCGATCCTGTTCCGTGTGCTCCAGGAGCTCGGCCAGATCGATACCGTGATCAGCCTGCTTTACGTGGTGATGCTCGGTTCGATCGGCGGACTGATGGCGAGCGAAGCGGTGCAAAGCCTGCGCGCGATGAAGACCGGGCGGCCGCTCCCCGCGCGCAAGCGGCGCCATCATCCGATGGTCGCCAACCTGCCGTTCCGCTGGCGGTTCTACCGCTCGGGCTTGTACATCTCGCCGCTCGCGCCGCTGCTGCTCGGCTTCGCCACGGGGATCCTGACGATGCTGCTGGGGATCGGCGGCGGGTTCATCATGGTCCCGGCGATGCTTTACTTGCTCGGCATGAGCGCGGGCGTGGTGGTCGGCACGTCGTTGTTCCAGATCCTGTTCGTGACGATGCTGGCGACGATGATGCACGCGCTGACGACCAAGGCGGTCGACATCGTGCTGGCGATCCTCCTCCTGATCGGCTCGGTCTCGGGCGCGCAGATCGGCGCGCAGTTCGCGCAGAAGGCGCGGCCCGAGTACTTGCGGCTGGCGCTGGCGGTGATCGTCCTGCTGGTCGCGCTGCGGATGGCGCTCGGGCTCGGCTACCGGCCCGACGAGATTTACACGGTGACCCCGCTGTGAGGGTTCTGGCTGCCCTCCTTCTGTTCCTCGCGCTCGGCGCGGCGCGCGACCCGATCCTCGTCCCCGAGATCAGCCAGCACGAGGTCCAGGTCCGCCAGGGCTTCACCGGCACCGAGCTCTTGCTGTTCGGCGCGATCCTCAACCCGCAGGGCCAGCGCGCGGCGCGCGGCTACGACATCGTCGTGGTGCTCAAGGGGCCGGTCGAATCGATTGTGCTGCGCGAGAAGCAGAAGGTCGCCGGCGTGTGGATCAACGCCGACAGCACCGAGTTCCGCTCGGCCCCGACGTTCTTCGCGGTCGCGGCGTCGCGGCCGATCGCCGAGATCGTCGATCCGCGCACCGCCGCGATCTACGAGCTCGGCTTGCCGTGGCTCCAGCTTTCGCCGATCGGGGCGATCGATCCGGCCGAACAGGCCCGCTTTTCCGCTGGTCTCGTCGACCTGATGCGCCGCCAGGGGCTGTACCAGCAGAACGAGGATGCGGTGACGGTCAGCGGCGGGGTGCTCTATCAGGCGCGGATAGACCTCCCCTCGACCGTCCAGACCGGCATGTACACCGCCGAGACCTTCGCCATCCAGCGCGGCCAGGTGGTCACCGCCGCCTCGACCACGGTCGAAGTCAGGAAGCTCGGGTTCGAGCGCTTCGTCGCGCTCGCCGCGGACCGCGAGTCGCTGTGGTACGGGCTGTTCGCGGTAGTGATCTCGGTTGGGATGGGCTGGGTCGCCGGGCGGCTGTTCGCCCTGGTGTAATACTTACCCGATTTTAACCGCCGTATCCTAATCCTGACGCCGGTGAGCGACAGGGGATGCAAGCAATGACCGACATGGGCTTCCGCCAGTTCGACGGAGCGCAGCCCGCGCCGCCTGAAGTCGTACCGTCTGCGGCCCAAGCTCCGGGCGGGGCGACCGCCGCGCATCTTTCCGCCAACGCGCGCGACCCGATCGGGATGGTCCTCGAGATCGCCGGATCGGGCAGCCGGATCGCGCTCGACCTCGGCCGGCTCGAGGAGTGCGGCGCCGATTCCGACCCGTCGATCGCGCTCGCCGGCCAGGTTGGCAGCCAGGTCAAGATCCGCGTCGGCAACTCGTGGCTGCTCGCCAGCGTCCGCACCCAGCGCTCGGACGAATCGATTCCCGGCGGAATCGTCGCCAACATCGACTTCCTCGGCGAGGGCGACGAGGAGAAGCTGACCGGCAAGATCTACAAGTTCCGCCGCGGCGTCACCCGCTATCCGATCCCCGGCGCGCTGATCTATCCCGCGACCAGCGCCGACTTGCGCCAGATCTACGCCAGCGACGGGCGCACCGCGATCCAGATCGGCACCGTCTTTCCGACCAAGGACATCCGCGCCGGGCTTTACATCGACGCGATGCTGGGCAAGCACTTCGCGTTGCTCGGCTCGACCGGCACCGGCAAGTCGACCAGCGCCGCGCTGATCCTCCACCGCATCTGCGAGCTGGCGCCCGAAGGCCACATCCTGATGATCGACCCGCACGGCGAGTATTCGGCGGCGTTCAAGCACACCGGCATGCTGCTCGACGTCTCCAACTTGCAGATGCCGTACTGGCTGATGAACTTCGAGGAGCACTGCGAGGTGTTCATCACCTCGTCGGGCGCCGACAAGCAGGAGGACAGCGACATTCTCGCCAAGTGCCTGCTCCAGGCGCGCTCGAAGAACCGGCTGGCCGAAAGCATGGGCAAGATCACGGTCGATTCGCCGATTCCCTACCTGCTCTCCGACCTCACCACCGCGATCCAGAACGAGATGGGCAAGCTCGACAAGGCGTCGAGCTCCGCGCCGTTCATGCGGGTCAGGGGCAAGATCGACGAGATCAAGGCCGACCCGCGCTATCAGTTCATGTTCAGCGGCATGCTGGTCGGCGACACGATGGCCGAGTTCCTCTCGAAGATTTTCCGCCTGCCCTCGAACGGCAAGCCGATCTCGATCATCGACGTCTCGGGCGTGCCCTCGGACATCACCTCGACCGTGGTCGCGGTGCTCAGCCGGCTGGTGTTCGACTACGCGATCTGGTCGCGCGACGACACCACGCGGCCGATCCTGCTCGTCTGCGAGGAAGCGCACCGCTACGTGCCGAGCGAGAAGAACGCCGACGGAAGCTCGGTCGGGCGCATCCTCAGCCGCATCGCCAAGGAAGGCCGCAAGTACGGAATCAGCCTCGGCCTGATCACACAGCGCCCGTCGGACCTCGCCGAAGGCGTGCTCTCGCAGTGCGGCACGATCATCTCGATGCGTCTCAACAACGACCGCGACCAGGCGTTCGTCAAGGCGGCGATGCCCGAAGGCGCGCGCGGCTTCCTCGATTCGATCCCCGCCTTGCGCAACCGCGAGTGCATCATCTGCGGCGAGGGCGTGTCGATTCCGGTCCGCGTCAGCTTTGACGAGCTCGAGGAGTTCAAGCGCCCGGCCTCGGCCGATCCCTCGTTCTCCGATCTGTGGAACGCGACCGGCGGTGAGGAGGAAGCCGTCCAGCGCGCCGTCGCGCGGTGGCGCGCGCAGGGCCGGTAAGGATCACCTAAATGCTCGGCGCCATGCGCCCGGCGGGCTCGCCGTCGGCCTGGCTTTCCTCGGCCGCCTCGAGCGAGGGGATCGCGCGGGCCTTGGCGCGCCAGCCGCGGCGGCGGTAGGCGACGATCGCGAGCACCATGCTGACCAGCGAGCTCAGCGGGAACGACGCCCAGATCGCGTCGGCGCCCAGCGCCGGATAGCCGAGCGCGATCAGCCCGAGCCGCACCGGGTACATCGACAGCGCGAGGATCGCGAGCGGGGCGAGCACCGCGCCTCCGGCGCGCATCGTTCCGAACAGCACGAACGTCACCCCGAAGGCGAGAAAGCCCCAGCTGCCGAGCCACTGGATGTGCCGCGCCAGCGGCACCGCGGCGCTCTCGGGGCCGAGGAACAGGACCAGCGCGGCGCGGTCCAACGCCAGCAGCACCGCGATCAGCGCGCCGGTCATCGCCAGGTTGGTCATGACCCCGGCGCGGGTGATCCGGTCGAGCCGCTCGTCGAGCCCCGCGCCGATCGCCTGCGCCGCCATCGCGCTCGCCGCCGCGCCGATCGCCATCGCGGGCATTTGCAGGTAGTTCCACAGCTGCAGCGTCGCGCCGTAAGCCGCGGTGGTCAGCAGCCCCTCGCGGTTGACGATCCCCATCAGGACGATCCCCGCGCCCGAGATGATCAGCATCTGCGCGCCCATCGGCAGCCCTTTGGCGAGGATGTAGGCGAGCTCGCGGGCGTCCGGCTTGAGGTAGCCGAGCTCGGCTCCGCGCAGCCGCAGCGGCAGGTCGCGCCAATACGTGAACGCGATCATCCCGGCGAGCCCGAGGCTCGACGCGATCACCGTGGCGATCGCCGAGCCGGCGATCCCGAGCCGCGGGAACGGGCCGATTCCCGAGATCAGCAGCGGGTTGAGGACGACGTCGAGCGCGACCGTGACAAGCATGAAGCGCAGCGGCGTGGTGGCGTCGCCCGCACCGCGCAAGCCCATCGACAGCATCACCGACAGCGTCGAGGCGGGCATCGCGACGAAGATCACGCGCAAGTAGGCGAGCGCCAGCGCGTACGATTCGCCCGGCGTCGCCATCGCCCGCAGCAGCGCGGGCGCGAACACCCAGCCGAGCGCCGCGAGCGCCAGGCTGATCAGACCGCAGAACCCCACCGCGCTGCCGAACGCGCGCCGTGCCGCGCCGAGGTCGCGCGCGCCGAACGCCTGGCCGACCTTGACCGTCGCCGCCATGCCGAACCCGAACACCGCGGCGAAGGCGAGGAACATGATGATGTTGGCGTTGGCGGTCGCCGCCAGCGCGCCCTCGCCGAGCAGCCGCCCGACCCAGATCGAGTTGACCGAGCCGTTGAGCGTCTGGACCACGTTGGCGGCGAGCGTCGGCGCGGCGAAGCGCCACAGCGTGCGCAGAATCGGGCCTTGGGTCAGGTCGCCGCGCGAGATCGGGGCCCGGGTTTTGCTCATGTCCCGCGCGTGTCGCCGTAAAGGTGGATGTGCAAGCGGTCGCTGACGCGCCAGCCCCGCTCGCGGGCGGCGGCCTCGAGCCAGGCGAGTCGGTCGCGCAAGGTGGCGCTGGACGTGCCTTCGGGCATGACCATCAGGCGCTCGGGCGGCATCGCGTAAGTTTTCGCCAGCGCCGCGACCTCGTCGATGTCATCCGGCTCGGCGATCACGAACTTGAAGACCGCGCGGTCGTCGGCGGCGAACGCGGCGAGGCGTTCGGGGATCAGCGCGAGCGCGGCGTCGTTCCCCGAATGCGCCAGCTTGGGGCTGACGTTGTACTGGTCGACCAGTTCGTCGAGCGGGCCGGTCGGGGCGACGGTGCCGTTGGTCTCGACCTCGACATGGAGCGTGGGCCGCGCGACCTTGAGCAGCGCCAGCATGCGCGCCAGCGGCGCGGCCTGGAGCAGCGGCTCGCCGCCGGTGACGACCAGCCGCTCCTCGGGGTGCGCGAGGATGCGCTCGGCGACGTCGGCTTCGCGCATCACGACCTGGTTGTCGCGACGCGCAAAGGCGATTGCGTCGCGATGCGGCCGTCGGTCGCCCTCGAAGCGCCAGGTGTAGGCGGTGTCGCACCAGACGCAGGCGAGGTTGCAGCGCGACAGCCGGACGAACACGCAAGCCTCGCCCGCCGAGGGGCCTTCGCCTTGGACCGAGGCGAAGATTTCGGGCTCTCCGGGGGCGGTGGTGGCGAGCGTCAGCGGCACGAGGTTGACACAGTTGACACGGTCCAGGGGGTAACTGTCACCTTGCGTAACCCGGTGTCACCT
>DATLDS010000066.1:0-7520 GCA_035525735.1 Novosphingobium sp. | reverse complement strand
GGGCGGCTGGAACCGAAGAACAAGGCCTGACTGATCGCCGCGCGCACGGTGTCTTCCTGAAACGGCTTGGTGATCAGGTAAGTCGGCTCGGGCCGGTCACCGGTCAGCAGCCGCTCGGGATAGGCGGTGATGAAGATCACCGGCACGCTCTCGATCTTGAGGATGTCGTCGACCGCGTCGAGCCCCGAGCTGCCGTCAGCGAGCTGGATGTCGGCGAGCACCAGCCCGGGGGTCTGCTCGGCGACGATCTGGCGCGCCTGGGTGCGCGTCGCCGCCATCCCGCAGACCTCGTGGCCGAGCGAGCGGACGAGGTCCTCGAGCTGCATCGAGATCAGCGGTTCGTCCTCGATGATGAGCACCGAAGTCGTCGACTCGCGGTCGATCTCCGCGACCGCTTCCTTGACCAGCGTCTCGACCTCGGACGGCTCGCGGTCCATCACGAACGCGGCCTCGTCGATCGAGAAGTCTTCGAGCGTCGTGAGCAGCAGCGCCTGGCGGTTGACCGGGGTGATGGTCTTGAGCCTCGCCTGTGCCGCGGCCTCGTGGCTGCCGTCGCCGCCTTCGCCGACGCCCGGCTCGATATAGCCGCTCGCCCAGACCTTGTTGAACACGTGATAGAGCTCGGCCCGCCCGGTACCGATCATCCGGCGCAGGTCCTCGTCGGCCAGCGCCGCCTCGAGCGTCTCGCGGACGAACGCGTCGCCGGTTCCTTGCGAGCCGGTGAGCGCGCGCGCGTAGCGGCGCAGATACGGAAGATTAGCGGCAACCCTTGCGCCAAGCGACATTAAAGACCCCTTCCTCGCGGGAACGCAAACCCGAAAGCCAACGCGATAGCGGTCAATTCGTTCCGCCGCCAGCGCGAGCCGACCGCGGCGCGCGATCACGGCCCGCCGGTCACCTCGCACACCCACGCGGCGAGAGTCTCGGCGCCGACCGGCTTGAGGAACTTGCGCGCGAACGGCAGCGCGTCGGCGCCCTGGTTCGAATCGACCCCCGAGCAGATCGCGACCGGGCACCCGCGCGCGTGCAGCGACCGCGCGAGATCGACCGAGCTGCCGTCGGGCAACTGGAGGTCGAGCAGCGCAGCAGCCAGATCGACCCGGCCGACGCGCTCGTTGGCCGCGGCGAGGCTGCCGGCCACGATCACGTCGAAGCCGCGGTCGACCAGCGCCGCTTCGAGCGCCATCGCCACCAGCACGCTGTCCTCGAGCACGAGGACGCAGCGCCGACCCGAGTCCATCGTCCAACCCCTTCCCGCGCCGGTCATTCTCCGGCGGCGCTTGTCTAGCGGCCCAGGGTAAACCCAACCTCAACATTTGACATAGCGCTATCGATAGGTCCTTGCTTTGCGAGGCTAAACTGGCGGGGGGCGCCGTGGTCTCGGTGAACGAAGCGAATTGGGTGCCGTGCGCTCTGTGCCCGCTTCCGGCGTGCCCGGGCCTGCGCCCGCTCGGCGCGGCCGAAGTCGCCTACATGCAGCAGTTCAAGCAAGGCGAGCTGAGGATCGACCGCGGCGCGCAGGCGCTCGTCCAGGGCCAGCGCAGCGCGCACGTGTTCACCGTTCTGGCGGGGGTGCTGATCCGCTACAAGCTGCTCGAGGACGGCCGGCGGCAGATCGTCAATTTCATGTTCCCGGGCGACCTGGTGGGGTTGCAGGCGGCGCTCGGCGAGCCGATGTCGCACAGCGTCGAGGCGCTGACCCCGGCGACGCTGTGCGTGTTCTCGCGCGAGCGTTTTCCCGAGCTGATCCACCACCAGTCGCAGCTCGCCTACGACGTGATCTGGCTCGCCGCCAAGGAGGAGGAGGCGCTCGAGGAGCACCTCGTCGCGCTCGGCCAGCGCACCGCGCGCGAACGGATCGCATACCTCGCGGTGTTCCTGATGAGCCGCGCGATCGAAACCGGGATTAGCGAGCCGGGCGCGAGCCTCGCGCTGAGCGTGACCCAGACCCAGATCGCCGACATGCTCGGGCTGTCGCTGGTCCACACCAACCGCACGCTCCAGGCGTTGCGCCAGGCCAACCTGATCGGCTGGACGCTGGGCGAGATCACCATCGCCGACCTCGACGCGGCGCGCGACTTCGCGCGCTACGACGCGCCGGCAGTGGGTGCGCGGCCCTATTTGTAGGCGCTCGCGGACGGCGCGAAAAAAAATCGAAAAAAATTCGGGAGCCTGCGGAACCGATTTTCGGGCGACGCATTATGGGTCTGTCACCGCCGAGACCCCCCCTCCCGTCCAAGCGGCCGGTGATACGATCCCGAAAGGCCTCCGCCATTGCGCGGAGGCCTTTTTTTTCGGCGTGCGCGCCCGAGCATGGGGGTTGAACTCGGCCGGTTCGGATCAGCCCGCGAACGCCTCGCGCAGGCGGTTGATCAGGCCGGGCTTGCGGCGGTGCTCGGCGAGGACCTCGATCAGCCGCTGGGGGTCGTAGGGCTTGGGCATCACCGCCCCGAGCTCGGCGATATGCTTGGGGATGCGCTCGGGCGCGCCGGTCGAGAAGATGATGACGGGCGGGCGCGGGCTGAGCTCGGTGACCAGCTCGGCCATCGTCCAGCCGTCGTCGCGGTCGGCGAGCTGGACGTCGAGCACGAGGATGTCGGGGCGCATCCGCTCGAGCTCGGCCATCGCCGCGGCCACGCCGTCGCAGACCACGACTTCCTCGGCCCCGCCGTCGCGCAGCGCGTCCTCGAGCGCCATCGCCAGCAGCGGGTCATCCTCGACGATCAGCGCGCGGCCGAGCGAGCGCTTGCCGCCCGGTTTTTTCGCCCTGGCCATCGTCAGTGCACTCCCCGGCCGGGCCTGCCCCGCAAGTCCGGCGGTTCTAAACGCGGGGGCTCTCGCGCCGGTTCCCCAGCATCACCGTGCGGTTACAGCGGCTTGGCGTAAATCA
This sequence comes from Novosphingobium sp., assembly GCA_035525735.1. Lineage (GTDB taxonomy): Bacteria > Pseudomonadota > Alphaproteobacteria > Sphingomonadales > Sphingomonadaceae > Novosphingobium. The sequence continues at coordinate 4,630 of DATLDS010000066.1, read as the reverse complement.
GGTATTCACGGTTGATCTTCGAGCCGATCGCGTCGGCGATCGCGACCATCCCCTGGTTGTCCTCGAGGATCCAGCCGAACTCGGAGCGGCGCGTCCCGTACTTCGCCACCGCGACGCGGCGGATGCGCTCGATCAGCATGAAGGCGAGCTGGCTCGCCAGCCGCGAGCTTTGCAGCCGCTTGAGCACGCCCATCAGCGGCACCCGCATCGTCGCGTCGGTCGGGCGCCGCAGCCACCACAGCAGCCGCGCCCAGCCGAACGGGAACAGCTTGCCGCGGATCGCCTTGATCGTCGCGTTGACGTCGGGCAGCGTCATCATGAACGCGACCGGCTCGCCGTCGAGCTCGGCGATCATGATCAGGTCTTCCTTGACCAGCGGGCGCAGCTTCTTGCCGACATAGGCGATCTCGCTGGCGGTGATCGGCACGAACCCCCAATTGTCCGACCACGCGTCGTTGAGGATCGCGAGGATCGTCGCCGCCTCCTCGTCGAACCGCGCGATCTCGACCTTGCGCAGGCGAATGCGCGGGTTCTTCTCGCCCGACGCGACGATCCGGTCGATCAGCGGCGGCAGCCCGTTCTGGATTTCCAGGTCATACGTCAGCAGCGTCTTGGCCGGGGCATAGCCGAGCGCCTCGATCCACGCCTGATAGCGCGGATCGTGGTGCCCCATCATGACCGTGGGCGAATGATCGGCGCCCTTGACCAGCAACCCCGGCTCGTCCCACACCGACAAGCTGAGCGGCGCGAGCACGCGGGTCATGTCGGCCTCGCGCAGCCACTCCTCGGCGCGCGCGATCAGCGCGGCCATCACCGCCGCGTCCTCGGCTTCCATCATCCCCCAGTTGCCGGTGCCCGGGCCCATCCCCTGTTCCGGCGGCTGGTCGAGCGCGAGCCGGTCGATGTGCGCCGAGATGCGCCCGACCACGCGGCCATCACGCCGGGCGAGGAACAGCTGGACTTCGGCGTGCTCGAAGAACGGATTCTTGCCCGGGGTGAGCAGCTCGCGGACCTCGCCCTTGAGCGGCGGCACCCAGTGCGGGTCGCCGGCGTAGAGCCGGAACGGCAGGTCGATGAACGCCGCAAGGTCGGCCTTGCCCGCCACCGGGGCGATGCTTATCTCGGATGAGGCCACGATCTTGCCTTTGTTCAGGTCTAGCGGGCCTCGCCTATGCTATCGGCGGCGAAGTCTGCCAAGCCTCGCGATGCGAGCGCTGGCGTCGAGGAATTGTGAAGAGCGTGACGACGACTGTCCATCCACCGATTGCCGTGCCGGTCGCTGCGCCCGACGCGCGCAGCCCGATCGCCGACGACAAGGCGATGCTGCGCGCGGCTGTCGAGCTGACGCGCGATCTCGCCGCCGCGCGCGATGCGATCTACTGGACCGACATGCTGCTCTCGGCGCTGCTCGGCTACGCGGGGCTCGCCGGGGCGATCCTGCTCGACGATCCGCGCGCCGCGGTTGCGTCAGGCCTGGTGGCTGCACTTGCGCTGTACCGCGCGCTGTTGTTCATTCACGAGCTGACGCACATCCACCGCAGCGCGCTGCCCGGCTTTCGCCTGGGGTGGAACCTGCTCGTCGGAATCCCGCTGCTGACGCCGTCGCTGATGTACGAGAACGTCCACACGCTGCACCACGCGCGGACGCGCTATGGCACCGCCGAGGACCCCGAATATCTCCCGCTCGGGTTGATGAAGCCGTGGTCGCTGCCGCTGTTCATCGTGGTCGCGTTGCTCCTCCCCGTTGGGCTGCTGATCCGCTCGGCGTTGCTGGTCCCGCTCGGCGCGGTGGTCCCGCCGCTGCGCCGGCTGGTGTGGGAGCGCGCCTCGGCGCTGTCGATCAATCCCGCGTTCCGCCGCCGCCCGCCCGAGGGCGAGTTCGCCGCCCAAGTGTTCTGGCAGGAGCTCGGCGCGTCGGCCTGGGCGCTGTTCCTGGTCGCGACCGCGGTGCTTTACGACGGGCGGCCGCTGGGAATCGGCCTTGCCGTTGTCTCGCTCACCGCGGTGCTCAACCAGCTGCGCACGCTCGTCGCGCACCTTTGGGTCAACGAGGGCGAGGCGATGACGGTCACCGCGCAATTCCTCGATTCGGTCAACGTCCCGCCGCCGGGACGGATCGCCGAACTGTGGGCGCCCGTCGGCTTGCGCTACCACGCGCTGCACCATCTGCTGCCGTCGATGCCCTATCATTCGCTGCCCGAGGCGCACCGCCGCCTGGCGCGCGAGCTGGGGCTCGGATCGACGTATCACGAGGCCAACCATCCCGGCCTGATCACGCTGGTCGGGCGCCTCGCGCGCAGCACGATGCTGCCGCGTCAGGCGAGCCGGCGGTCTCCGCTCAGGGCCGCGAAGTAACTGTCGCGCGCGGCGTCGGGCCGACGTCGATCGTCGTGCGCGTCTTGCGGTTGCCGACGTCGATCCGGGCGCCGTCGGGGCCGACGGTGACGGTGTCGTTGTCGCGATCGGGGCCGGAGGTCACGGTCGCGCCGGGCACCGGGACCGCGACGGTCTCGGTCGCGGTCGGACCAGGGACGATAGTGGTCGTGTCGCCCGCGGGCGCCTGAGCGGCGTCATCGGTCATCGCGGCGTCGTTGTCGCCGCAGCCGGTCAACGCCAGCAACGCCGCGCCCGCCACAACGGTGAGCAAGATGCGCATGAGCTGTCTCCTCGAAATGCCTGTCGTCACGACGCGCCAAAGGCGCGCTCGTTCCCGCAAGCGAGGCTCACGGCAGCAACGTCCAGCCCGCGCGGCCCAGCCGCCAGTTGATGAACGCGACCATGTCGGCCCACAGCCCGTCGGTCTGGCTCTTGGTCGAGCCGATCCCGTGACCGGCTTCCTCCTCGACGCGCAGCAGCACGACGTTGTCGGGGTTGGCGGCGCGCATCCGCGCGGCGAGCTTGGCCGGCTGCCAGCTGTCGACCCGGCTGTCGTTGAGCCCGGTGGTAATCAGGTAGGGCGGGTAAGCGGTGTTCGCGCGGACGTGCTGATAGCCGTCCATCGCCAGCAGGTTCTTGAACCCGGTCTCGTCCTTGATGGTGCCGAATTCGGGGATATTGGCGGGGCCGTTGACCTGGAACTCGGCGCGCAGCGCGCTGGCCATCGGCACCTGGTCGATCACCCCGGCGAACAAGTCGGGTCGTTCCATCGGCGCCATCCCCATCGGGATGCCGCCAGCCGATCCGCCGGTGATGAACAGCTGCTCCCGGGTGGTCAGGCCTTGCGCGATCGCGGTCTCGGCGCAGGCGATGAGGTCGCGCCAGGTGTTGGGCTTGGCCGCGTCCTTGCCGCCGAGACGCCACGCCTCGCCCAGCTCGCCGCCGCCGCGGACGTGGCAGATCGCATAGTCGATCCCTTCGTTGACCACGCTGAAGAAGCGGTTGCCGAAGTAGGGGAATGTCGAGACGCCGTACGAGCCGTAAGCGTTGATCAGCAGCGGCCGCGGCCCCGACGCATCGGCCGGGCGGATCACGCTGAACGGCACCTTGACCCCGTCCTTGGCGGTCGCCTGCAAGTCGAGCGCGCGGTAGGCGTTCGCGTCGAAGCCTTGCGGCACCCCGCCGAGCTTGAGGTCGGTGAAGCCCCCCGTCGCCGGATCGTAGCTCAGCGCCTTGGCCGGCGTGGTCCAGTTGTCGAACAGGAACGTGACGCCCGGATGCTTGGGATCGGCGATCAGCGAGCCGCCGTCGATCGAGCCTTTGGCGGGCAGCGCTATCTGCGTGGCACGGCCGTCGTCGCCGATCCGCATCAGGCTCGAGTAGAGCCCTTCGCGCGCGACCACGTAGAGCCCGTCGCTGGCCGCCTGGATCGCCTCGACCAGTCGCCCTTCGCTGGCGGGAAGCAGCGTCTTCGCCTCGGCGATCGGGCGGCCCAGCGGGACCGAGAGCACCCGAAAGGTCGGCGCGTCCTTGTGGCTAAGCAGGTAGAGGGTGCCGCCGCGGATGTCGGCGCCGGTGACGCCGTCGTCGCGGGTCAGAACGCGCGTCCACGCGGTCTTCGGGGCGAGCGTGGCGGCGCGCGGCGCGGTCCACAGCTCGACTTCGTTCTGCACTCCGTTGATGACGAGGCCCAGGTGATGGCTGGCACCGACTTGCTCCTGGACCAGACCGAACTGCTCGGGGCGGACGGGGATCATCGCGCCCGCGACGGGGTCGCCGTAGAGCGCCACCGGCACGCCTCTGAGGGTCCACGACACCGCCGTGCTGTTCACGTCGCGCGCCGCCGGATTGGCGGGGTCCTCGACCGCGAGCTGGTTGCCGTAGATCGTGCGCGAATCGTCCGACCACGCGACCCCGCCGAATTGCATGCGCTCGAGCGGGCCCGCCAGCGCCTTGCCGCTCGCCGAATCATAGACCGTCAGCCCGATCCGTTCCGAACCGCCTTCGGACATCCCGACCGCGACCTTGGCGCCGTCGGGAGAGGCCGAGAAATAGTTGATCGCCATCGGTGTTCCGCCTTTGGCGGCGCGCAGCGCGGCGACGCCGATCAGCTTGCGCCGCCCGGCGCGGTCCTCGACCATCAGATCGTAGTTGTCCGACCCCGGCGATCGCTGCAGCCAGAACTTGTGCCCGCCTTCGATCTGCAGTCCGTTGGCAATGGTGAAGCCGCCGGTGAACGCCGCGATCCGCTCGC
>DATLDS010000015.1:0-31752 GCA_035525735.1 Novosphingobium sp. | reverse complement strand
GGCGCAGGTCACCGCGGGCGGAATGAGCGCGCGCGGGCGCGCGCTGCTGTTCGTCCCCAAAGGAACGGTCGCGCGCAAGCTCGAGCCATGAGGCCGCCGCGTGGGCTCAGCGCGAGCGAGGCCGCGTTATGGCGGCGGGTGGCTGAGACGGTGACGCCGCTCGTTCCTCCCCGGCACGGGGAGGGGGACCGGTCGCAGGCTGGCGGAGGGGGCACTCCTTCCGCGCCCCCCACGGTAAATTCGCCTCCAGTCGCACTCCTCCTCCACCACCGTTCCGGCGGTCCCCCTCCCCGTGCCGGGGTGGATTTCGTGGCGCGCACGCTCGACGGCACGTGGGAGCGCAAGCTGGCCAAGGCGCAGATCGCGCCCGATTTTGAGATCGATCTCCACGGCGACACGCTCGACCGCGCCTACACACGGCTGATGGCCAGCCTCGGCCAGGCGATCGCGAACGAAGCGCGGCTCGTCCTGGTGATCGCCGGCAAGGCTCGCCCGCACGACGACCATGCGTCGCGCGGCCAGCGCCGCGGCGCGATTCGCGCCAAGCTGCTCGACTGGCTCGCGGCCAGCCCGCACGCCGGCCGGATCGCCGCGGTGCGCCCCGCGGCGCAGCGCCACGGCGGGGCGGGCGCGGTTTACGTCGTGCTCAGGCGACCCCCGGCGCGGTGAGAGCCGATTGGGCGATCCGGCGGTAGATTCGCGCCAGCGTGTCGAGATCGGCGAGCGCCACCGCCTCGTCGCGCTTGTGCATCGTCGCGTTGCTCAGGCCGAACTCGATCACCGGGCACAAGTCCTTGAGGAAGCGCGCGTCGGAGGTGCCGCCGGTGGTCGAAAGCTCGGGCGAAAGGCCGGTCTCGGCGCGGATCGACTCGGCCACCAGGTCCGAGAAGTCGCCCGGCGGAGTGAGGAACGGCTCGCCCGAGACGATCGCGCGCACGGTTCCGCCGTGGCGCGCGGCGATCGCCTCGACTCGGGCCACCAGCTCGGCTCCGCCATGCCGGTCGTTGAAGCGGATCGAAATCCGCGCGCTCGCTTCGGCAGGGATGACGTTGGTCGCGGGATTGTCGATGCCGATCTGGGTGATCTCGAGGTTCGAGGGCTGGAACCACGCGGTGCCTTCGTCGAGGACCAGCGCGTCGAGCTCGGCGAGCAGCGCGACCAGCCGCGGCGCCGGGTTGTCGGCGAGGTGTGGGTAGGCGACGTGCCCCTGCGTCCCCGCGACGGTGACCCACATGTTGACCGAGCCGCGCCGCCCGATCTTGACCGTGTCGCCGAGCGACGCGACGCTGGTCGGCTCGCCCACCAGGCACAAGTCGGGGATTTCGCCGGCGGCGCGGACGCGGTCGATCAGCGCCAGCGTGCCGAACCGCGCCGGGCCTTCCTCGTCGCCGGTGACGATGAAGCTCAGCGTGCCCGCCTCGCGCGGAATCTCCGCGACCGCCGCGACCATCGCCGCGATCGCGCCTTTCATGTCGACCGCGCCGCGCCCGTAAAGCAGCTCGCCCCTTCGTTCCGGAGCGAACGGCGCGCTGGTCCAGCCTTCGCCCGGCGGGACCACGTCGAGGTGCCCGGCGAAGGCGAAATGACGGCTTCCGGCGGGCCCCCGGCGCACTGCGAACAAGTTCTCGACCGGCCCGTCGGGCGGCTCGCCGGCGTGGAAGCGCGTCACCGCGAAGCCGAGCGGGCGGAGCATCGCGTCGAGCGCGTCGAACACCAGCCCGGCGGCCGGGGTCACGCTCGGCGCCTCGATCAGCCGCTCGGCAAGCTCGACGACTTGGCTGGAACTGCTCATTGCGTCGGCCTAATCTGACTTCGCCAGGGAGGGAAGCGAACGATGCCCAAGCTCGATCTCGATTCGATTCCGCAGACCAACAAGACCGGCTACCCGCCCCCGTTCGACGGCGCGGTGCAGGGCCGCTGGTACCGCCGCCTCGCCCCGACCGGCGGCCTGACCCGGCTCGGCGCCAGTCATGTCGTGCTCAAGCCCGGGGCGTGGTCGTCGCAGCGGCATTGGCATTCGGGCGAGGACGAACTGCTGATCATGCTCGCCGGTGAGGCGGTGCTGGTCGAGGATTCGGGTCGCCTGGTGCTTCGCGCCGGCGACGTCTGCACGTGGCCCGCCGACGTCGAGAATGGCCATCACCTGATCAACGAGAGCGCAGAAGACTGCGTGTTCGTCGCGATCAGCGCCGGACCGGACGGCGGCGGCAGTTATCCCGACATCGACATGTGCTGGACCGACGACGGCATCTTTCGACACAAGGACGGCACGCCTTATCCCGAGACCAAGCGCCCCGCCTAAGCCGGCACCGGCCCCTCGTACTTCTCGATCGACCACTCCTCGGCCTCGGCCGCGGCGACCCAGTTTTGCATCCACTCGTGCTCCCACACCGCCTGCATGTAGGCGACCGCGAAGCCGGGCACGGGGACGCCGTAAGTGATGAAGCGGCTGACCACGGGCGCGTAGATGATGTCGGCGGCGGAGAACGCGCCGAACAGGAACGGCCCGCCCTTGCCAAAGCGCGCGCGCGCTTCGGCCCACAGCCCGAGGATGCGGACGATGTCCTCGCGCGCCTCGTCGCCGACCTCGTGGTTCTCGACCCGGCGGCGCACGTTCATCGGCAGGCCGCGGCGCAGCGCGAGGTAGCTCGAGTGCATCTCGGCGACCATCGAGCGCGCCATCCCGCGCGCGGTCTCGTCCTTGGGCCAGAAACGGTCGCGGCCGACGCGGTCGGCGAGGAAGTCGATGATCGCCAGGCTGTCCCACACCACGCATTCGCCGTCCCACAGGATCGGCACTTTGCCCTGGCTGGGGGCGAGATCCTCGGTCTTGCGCGCCTCGTCCCAATCCTCGCCGAACAGCGGGACGGTGATCTCCTCGAAGCTCAGGCCCGATTGCTTGCACGCCAGCCAGCCGCGCAGCGACCAGCTCGAATAGTTCTTGTTGCCGATGATCAGCTTCATGCGGCTGCCCCCCGCTGGAATGGACTTGCGGCCTAGGCGTTCAGCCAAGCCAAGTCGAGAATGAACGCGTGAGGCTGCCGGGGTTTCCCGCCGCGCCGCCGGGCGCTAGCAGGGAGCATGAGCTTGCGCCCGTTCCACCTCGCCTTTCCCGTCCGCGATCTCGCCGAAGTACGCGCCTTCTACGGCGGCGTGCTCGGCTGCCGCGAGGGACGCAGCGCCGCGACATGGATCGACTTCGACTTCTTCGGCCACCAGATCGTCGCGCACCGGGTCGATCGAGCGGGCGATGCGGGCGGCAATCCGGTCGACGGCCACGACGTGCCCGTCCCTCACTTCGGCGTGGTGCTCGAGATGGCCGAATGGCAGGCCTTGGCCGACCGACTCGTCGGCGCGGGCACGCGCTTCGAGATCGAGCCGCACGTGCGCTTCAAGGGCGAGCCCGGCGAACAAGCGACGATGTTCTTTCGCGACCCCAGCGGCAACGCGATCGAGATGAAGGCCTTCGCCAGCCTCGATTCGCTGTTTGCCAGCTGACCCGGACGGGGCGTAACCTCCGCTGCGGGAGGTGCCCGCCATGAACCCGCTCGTCGTCGCCGTCATGCTTGCCGGGGCCGCGCCCCCGCCCGAGCACCACCACGACCATGGCCCCCAGCTCGGTACCGTCAAGTTCGAGACGAGTTGCAGCGCCCAGGCTCAGGCGACGTTCGTTCGCGGCCTCGGCTGGCTCCACTCGTTCGAGTACGAGGAAGCCGCGCGCACGTTCCAGGCCGCGGCCGCGGCCGATCCCGAATGCGCCATCGCGCGCTGGGGCGAAGCGATGACGTATTACCATCCATTGTGGGCGGCGCCGAACCCGGCCGAGCTCGCCAAGGGACGCGACGCGCTGGCCCGGGCGCGAACGACCGGAGCTTCCCCGCGCGAGCGCGACTACATCGCCGCGCTCGAGACGTTCTATCGCGACTCCGACCGGCGCGATCACATGACCCGTGCGCTCGCCTATGCCGAGGCGATGGACGCGCTCCGCGCGCGCTATCCCGACGACCGCGAGGCCGCGGTATTCGATGCGCTGGCGCTGATCGCGGCGGGGACGATGGACGCCGATCCCGCGTTCACCCGGGAGCATCAGGCCGGGGCGATCCTCAACCGGGTGCTGGCGCTCGAGCCCGATCACCCGGGCGTCGCGCATTACCTGATCCACAGCTTCGACTATCCGCCGCTGGCCGAGCTCGCGCTGCCCGCCGCGCGGCGCTACGCGGCGATCGCCCCGGACTCGCCGCACGCGCAGCACATGCCTTCGCACATCTTCGTCCGGCTCGGGCTGTGGGACGAGGCGATCGCCTCGAACCGCGCGTCGGAAGCATCGGCGCGGACGTTCGCCAAGGCGCAGGGCCTGCCCGATTCGTCGAGCGAGCGGCTCCACGCGATGGACTACCTCGCCTACGCCTACCTCCAAACCGGGCGCGATGCCGAGGCGGCGCGGGTGCTGGCCGACCTGAATGCGATCCGCCGCGCCGATCCGCCGATCTTCACCGTCGCTTACGCCGCGACCGCGATCCCTGCGCGGATCGCGCTCGAACGGCGCCGGTGGAAAGAGGCGGCGGCGCTGACGCTGCCCGCCAGCGTCGCGGGCCTGGCCCCGCTCGACACCTTCGGCTGGGCCGCGGCGCATATTCATTTCGCCCGCGCGGTCGGCGCGGCGCGCAGCGGCGACGCGCCCGCCGCGCGCGCCGAGCTGGCCAGGCTGGGCGCGATCGAAGACGCGCTGGTCGTCCCACCCGGGACGTACGACTGGCGGACGCAGGTGAGCATCGCGCGCCAGGTCGCCGAAGCGTGGGCCACCCAGGCGGAAGGCCGCGGCGACGAGGCGCTGCGCATCATGCGCGCCGCCGCCGCGCTCGACGACGCCAGCGAGAAGCACCCGGTAACCCCCGGCACGCTGCTCCCCGCGCGCGAGCAGCTGGGCGAACTGCTGCTCGCGCTGGGCCGCCCGGCCGACGCGCTGCGCGAATACGAAGCCGCGCTGATCCGCGCCCCGCGTCGCCTCGGCGCACTTTACGGCGCCGCCCGCGCCGCGCGCGGCGCCGGCAACGCGGGCAAGGCGCGCACGTATTACGCCGAGCTGGTCACGCAGACCGCCGGGGGCGATGCGAGGCGTCCGGAGATCGCGGAAGCGCGCGCGTTCGCCCGCAAGCTCGCGCGCTATTGAGGCTCAGCCCAGCGCGTCCTCGAGCACCGCGGCGCGCAGTTCGGCGATCCCCTCCCTGGTTTCGGCCGAGGTCGCGAGCACTTCGGGGAACGCCGCCGGATGCTTTCGCGCCTCGGCACCGACCGCGGCGACGACATCGGCGAGCTCGCTCGGCTTGATCTTGTCGGCCTTGGTCAGCACCAGTCGATAGCCGACCGCCGCCTCGTCGAGCATCGCCAGCATGTCGATGTCGGGCGGCTTGATCCCGTGGCGCGCGTCGATCAGCACCAGCGTGCGCTTCAAGACCGCGCGGCCGCGCAGGAAATCGCGCACCAGCTTTTGCCACCGCTCGACCACCTTGGGCGGAGCCTTGGCGAAGCCGTAGCCGGGCATGTCGACGAGCCGCAGCCGGGTCGGCTCGCCGACTTCGAAGAAGTTCAATTCCTGCGTGCGCCCCGGGGTGACCGAGGCGCGGGCGATCGATTTGCGCCCCGTCAGCGCGTTCAAGAGCGACGACTTGCCGACATTCGAACGGCCCGCGAACGCGATCTCGGGGGCGTCCGCGTCGGGCAGGAACTTGAGCGCGGGCGCCGACTTGAGGAATTCGACGCGTCCCGCGAACAGCAGCCGGGCGCGCTCGGCGAGCGCTTGGTCCATCTCAGCGCCCGCGCGGCTTGGGCTTGCCCTTGCGCGCGACCGGCGCCGGAGCCGGAGCGGGCGCCGGCTTGTCGCGCTCCCTCGCGCGCGACTTGTCGGCCAGGTCCTTGTCGTGCTGCGCCTTCAATTGCGGGTGGCGGCTGTAGAGGAACTTCTGCTGCGCGATCGTCAGCACGTTCGAGGTGATCCAGTAGATCAAGAGCCCCGCGGCAAACGGCGCCATCACGAACATCAGAACCCACGGCATCAGCTTGAACACCTGCTCCTGCGCCGGGTCCATCTGCTGCGGGTTGAGGCGGAACTGGATGTACATCGTGATCCCGAGCAGCACCGCGAGCACGCCGATCGCGAGGAAGCTCGGCGGAGTGAACGGCAGCAGCCCGAACAAGTTGAGGATGTGCAGCGGATCGGGCGCGGACAAGTCCTTGATCCACAGCGCGAACGGCTGGTGGCGCATCTCGATCGACAGGATCAGCACCTTGTAGAGCGCGAAGAACACCGGGATCTGCAGGAAGATCGGCAGGCACCCGGCGAGCGGGTTGACGCCTTCGGCCTTGTACAGCGCCATCGTTTCCTGCTGGAGCCGCGGCTTGTCGTCGCGGTAGCGCTCCTGAAGCGCCTTCATCTTGGGCTGCACCGCGCGCATCGCCGCCATCGAGGCGAACTGACGCTGTGCCACCGGGAACATCAGCCCGCGCACGATCACGGTGAGCAGAATGATCGCCACGCCGAAGTTGCCGACCGCCTTGAACAGCCAGTCGAGCAGCATGAAGATCGGCTTCTCGAACCAGCGGAACCAGCCCCAGTCGATCGCCAAGCTGAAGTTGGCGATTGCTTGCCCGTTTCCGGCTTTCTCGTAAGCGTCGAGGACCGCGTTCTCCTTGGCCCCGGCGAACAGCCGAGTGGTGCGGGTGAGCTGCTGCCCTACGCCGAGCGGGGTCGGGCGATAGAGCAGGTCGGCGCGATAGGCTCCGCGCGGCAAGGCGCGGAAATCCGAGCTCGCCGGCGCGGCGGCATCGGGGATCAGCGCCGAGAGCCAGTAGATGTCGGTGAACCCGATCCAGCTCGGGCGGCCGGCGGGGCTGACGCTGCCCGCCTCGCGCACGTCGTCGTAGTCGTTGCCGAACTCGACCGAGCCGTCGAACGCGCCGATCGGCCCCGAGTGGACGTTGAAGCTGTCAACGCTGGCGGTGCGGCTGGTGCGGTTGATCAGCGCGAACGGGCGGACCACCGCCGCCGAGGCGCCGCGGTTGACCACCGTCTGCGTCGCCGAGATCATGTAGTTGGCGTCGATCGCGAAGCGGATCGCGAAGCTCTGCCCGGTGGCGTTGTCCCAGCGCAACGTGACCGGGGTCTGCGGGGTGAGCCGCGTGCCCTCGGCGCGCCAGACGGTCGCCGCGGTGGGCAGGGCGATGCCTTCCCCGACCCAGCCGAACTGTGCAAAGTGCTGCGCCGGGGTGCCCGCGGGCGAGAACAGCCGGACCGGGCCCGACTTCTTCGACAGCTCGGCGCGGTGGTCGGTCAGCGTCAGGTCGTCGATCACCGCGCCGGTGAGGTCGATCGACCCGGCGACGCGCGGGCCGGCGATGGGAATGCGCCCGCCCGAGGCCAGCGTGGTAGCGAGGTCGCGTTTCTCGGTGGCGATGTCGGCGGCGCTGGTCAGCCCGCCTTCGCGCGTCGGCTTGGCTTTGGCCGGCGGTTCGGCGGATGCGACTGGTGCGGTCACGGCGGATAGCGCGGGCTGCGGATAGAGATAACGCATGCCGGCGTCCCAGCCGAGCAGCAGCAGTCCGGTGAGCACCACCGCGAGGATCAGATTGCGCTGATTTTCCAAGGAGCCGTCCTGTCCGTTGTCGTCTGCGGAGATGGGGGACCGATCGACGCGATCAAGGCACCGGATCGTGCCCGTGCCCGCCCCAGGGATGGCAGCGCACTAGCCGCTTCGCCGCGAGCCAGCCACCTTTAATCGCACCGTGCCGGGTCAGCGCCTCGATCGCGTATTGCGAGCACGACGGGGTGAAGCGGCACGAGGGCGGCAGAACACGCGAGGGCCCGAGCTGCCAGCCGCGCGCGATCAAGATCAGCACTTGCTTCACTTGCGCTGACGCCGCGGCGGATCGCTCTTGCCCTCGCTCGCGCGGGTCAGCGCGGCGCCGAGTTCCTCGCGCAGCTTGCCGAAGTCGCGTTCGATCCCGCCCTCGCGTCCGATCATCACGTGGTCGGCGCCGGCGATGCCGTGGTCCGGCAGCATCGCGCGGAGCAACTCACGGAAACGCCGCTTCATCCGGTTGCGGACAACCGCGTTGCCGATCTTCTTGGTCACGGTGACGCCGAAGCGCATGGCGGAGAGGGCATTAGGCCGCACGAGCAGCACGAAGCCCGGCCGCGCGACGCGCAAGCCCCGGTTCGCGTTGAGAAAATCGGAGCGCTTGCGGATGACCGCGAGGCGCGAATCCCCGGAAGCTCTTGGGCTCAGGCCGACAGCTTCTTGCGGCCGCGCGCGCGGCGGGCGCGCAAAATGTTGCGGCCGCCCGGGGTGGCCGAGCGCGTGCGGAAGCCGTGGCGGCGGGCACGCACGAGATTGCTGGGCTGGAAGGTGCGCTTCATCGTCTCAAATCCTGGGGTCGGCGGGAGCTGGCCCGCGAAATCGAAGCGCGCCGATAGGGGAAAGCGCGATTCGGGTCAACGCTAGTCGAGCGGCGCGTAACTCGCGAACTCGGCGACGTCCATCCACCGCGCCTCGTCGTGCGGGACCGCGTTGGTCATCGCGTAGAACGCGCGCGCCCGGGCTTCGCTCAGCCCCATCTCGCGGTAATAGGCGAGGTAGGCGAGGTTGACCGGGTCGCTCGCGGGGAAGTCGCTCGCCTCGAGCCCGTCCGAATCCTGCCAGCTGTGCACCGCGAACTCGGCCGCCGGATCGGCGCTGCGCTTGGCGCCGGCGAGGAACAGCTCGACCGCGCCCGAGCGCACCGAGCCGCCCGCGGGAACGTGCGTGGCAAGGCCGGCGCGGTGGATCATCCGCCCGAGCCGCAAGTTGGCGGTGTCGTCGCTGGTGCCCGGGCACTCGATCATCTCGAGCGTGCGCACGCCGGGATAAGCGAGCAGCATCCGCGCGAAATCGCGCGGAGAGGCCGAATCGGTCGCGTCGACCAGCGCGGCGCGGCCGGGATCGAGCACGCGGAACGGCCCGAACGCGGCGAGCGCGGGGATCGGGGCCGAAGCGCCTGAGCCCTCGGCGACGAAACGCTCGCCGCCCGGCGCGGCGGCGGGGACTTCCTCGGCGATCACCGCGATCCCGATCGTGGCGATCTCGTCAGCCCACGCCGGCGCGGCGAACGCGGCCAACACGGCGGTGATAAGAGGGACGAAGCGGCGCATCGGCGAGCGTCTTGCCCGCATCACCGTTCAGGCATGGCCAACGATCATGGTTAACGGCGCGTTAGGTATCGACTCCCCCGGACGCCGCGGGCATACCGCCCTGGAACAAAGGGGGCACGATGGTCGCGCTGGTTTCGACGGTCGCTTATCTCGGGCTCGAGGCGCGCAGCGTCGAGGTGCAGTGCCAGGTCGGGCGCGGGCTGCCCGCGTTCCTGATCGTCGGACTGCCCGACAAGGCGGTGCGCGAAAGCGGCGAGCGCGTCCGCGCCGCGCTCTCCGCGCTCGGGCTGGCCTTGCCGCCCAAGCGGATCACGATCAACCTCGCCCCCGCCGACTTGCCCAAGGAAGGCTCGCATTACGACCTGCCGATCGCGCTGGCGCTGCTCGCGGCGATGGGCGTGGTCGATGCCGAGCAGATCGCCGATTACGTCGCGGTGGGAGAGCTGGCGCTCGACGGCCGGGTGATTGCCTCGCCCGGGGTGCTGCTCGCCGCGCTTCATGCCAGCGCGACCGACAAGGGGTTGATCTGTCCCGCCAAGCAGGGCGGCGAGGCGGTGTGGGCGACGGGGATCGACATCGTCGCCGCGCCCGACCTGGTCAGCCTGCTCAATCACCTCAAGGGCACGCAGCGGCTGCCCCCGCCGCAAGCGGGGCAGGTCGAGCCGCCGCATCGCACCGCCGATCTCGGCCGGGTCAAGGGCCAGGAGACCGCCAAGCGCGCGCTCGAGATCGCCGCCGCGGGCGGGCACAACTTGCTGATGATCGGCCCGCCCGGCGCGGGCAAGTCGCTGCTGGCGAGCTGCCTGCCCGGGATTTTACCCGAGCTGACCCCGGCCGAGGCGCTCGAAGTGTCGATGGTCGCGTCGGTCGCGGGGACGCTCGAGGACGGGCGGATCAGCCGCGCCCGGCCGTTCCGCAGCCCCCATCACTCGGCGTCGATGGCGGCGCTGGTCGGCGGCGGGCTCAAGGTCCGCCCGGGCGAAGTCAGCCTCGCGCACCTCGGCGTGCTGTTCCTCGACGAGCTGCCCGAGTTCCAGCGCCCGGTGCTCGATTCGCTGCGCCAGCCGCTCGAGACCGGCGAGGTCAGCGTCGCCCGCGCCAACGCCCACGTGACGTTCCCCGCACGCGTGCAACTCGTCGCGGCGATGAACCCGTGCCGTTGCGGGCACCTCGGCGATCCCGCGCTCGGCTGTTCGCGCGCGCCGCGCTGCGCCGCCGACTACCAGAGCAAGGTCTCCGGCCCGATGCTCGACCGTATCGACTTGCACGTCGAGGTCGAGGCGGTCCCCGCAAGCGACCTCGCGCTGCCCCCGCCGAGCGAAAGCTCCGAAGCGGTCGGCGCGCGCGTCGCCCGGGCGCGCCACATCCAGACCGCACGGATGAACGGATCGCGTGCGCGGACCAATGCCGAGCTCGACGGCGACGCGCTCGAGGCGCACGCCACGCCCGATGAACCCGGCCGCAAGCTCCTCATGCAAGCCGCGGACGCCATGCGCCTCTCGGCGCGCGGCTACACCCGGATGCTGCGCGTCGCGCGCACGATCGCGGACCTCGCGGGGGCTGAGACGGTAGGGCGCATTCATATCGCCGAAGCACTCAGCTATCGGCGGCAGGCGCCGCGGGCTTAACCGAGCCCGACAAGCGAAATCTCGCGGCCGTAATCGGGCTCGCCGCGGTGGGTGGCGCGGCGGTAGGAGTAGAAGCGGGATTCGTCGGCGTAAGTGTCTAGGCCGAGCTTTTCGACCGTGCCGACGCCCACCGCCTCCAGCCGCATCGCGACGTAGCCTTCGAGGTTGAATAGCGCGTGGCCGGGCCGGGCCGGCGCAAAAAAGCGCGCGTTGGCCGGGCCGAACCGGCTCACGAAGATTTCATCGACCTCGTAGCTCGCCTGCGCGATGCACGGGCCGATGGCGGCGGCGATCCGCTCGCGCTTGGCACCGAGCGCTTCCATCGCGGCGACGGTCGCGTCGGTGACCCCGTCGAGCGCGCCCTTCCAGCCCGCGTGCGCCGCGCCGATCACGCCCGCTTCGCTATCCACGAATAGCACCGGCGCACAATCGGCAGTGAGCACGCCAAGCAGCAGCCCGGGGCGGTCAGTGACCATCGCGTCGGCCTTGGGCCGCGCTGCGTCGGGCCAAGGCGGGGCGACGGTGACCACCTCGGACGAATGAATCTGATGGACGGTGAGCAATGTCGCGCCGGGCAGCACGGCTTCGACCGCGCGGCGGCGGTTCTCCTCGACCGCGGCGCGATCGTCGTCCGATCCGCGGCCGACGTTGAGCCCGGCATGGATGCCTTGCGACACGCCGCCGCGGCGGCCGAGGAAGCCGTGCGCGACGCCGTCGAGCGCGGCCGCCCGGATGACTTCTACCGGCTCACCCATCCAAACTGCGCGTGACCTGCTCGCGGGTGTCGCGCGACAGGCTGGGCTCGGCGGCGAGCCGCTCGAGCTGTCCTCGCATCAGCGCCGCGCGGCCCGGCTCCATCCGCTTCCACCGCCCCAGCGGGGGGACGAACCGCGCGGCGGTGCTCGAATTCAACGGATCGAGCTGGAGGATCAGGTCGGCGATCATCCGATAGCCTTCGCCATCGGCCGCGTGGAACGCCTGTGGGTTGCCCGCGAACGCCATGTAGAGCGAGCGCACCCGATTGGGGTTGCTCAGCGTGAAGTCGGGATGCTGCGCCAGCGCCTTGACGTGCTCGAGCGCCTTGGGATGAAGCGAGCCCGCCTGGAGCGAGAACCACTTGTCGATCACCAGCGCGTTGCCCGCGAACTTCGCGTGGAACGCGGCGAGCGCGTCGTCGCGCTCGGGCCCGTCGAGCCCGCACAGCGCCATCAGCGCGCCCTGGCGGTCGGTCATGTTGTCGGCCGCGTCGAACTGCGCCTTGGCGCGGCGCTTGGCCTCGGCAGGGTCGGCGGGGGCGAGATAGACCAGCGCCTGGGTCTTGAGTTTGCGCGCGCCGCGCGCCTCGGGCGAGAGGCTGTAGGGGATCGCGACGCAGCGGTCGTGCAATGCGCGCCACTCCGCGCCGAGCTTCGCGCCGAGCCAGCCCTTGAGCGCCTCGCGCGTGGCGTGGACCTTGGCGGGCTCGTTCACCACGAGCTGCTCGGCGAGGTAGGTCTCGCCGGGCAGGATCACCAGCTCGCCGCGCATCAGGTCGTCGAGCTGCGTGTCGGCGAGCACCGCGGCGAACGCCTCGCCGATCGCTTCGCGGCCCGCCTCGAGCGCCGCCCCGGCGAGCCCGCCGCTGATCGCGCCGACCAAGTGCTGGACCACCAATTGCTGGAGCGCCTCGTATCGCGCGAACGGATCGTCGTCGTGGCGCGCGAGGAACAGCAGGTCCTCGGCGGGCGGCTGGGTGGCGATCGCGACGGGGGCCGAGAAGCCGCGGTTGAGCGACAGCACCGGCGGATCGGCGAACCCGGAAAAGCTGAAGTCGGCTTGAGCTTGATCTAGGGTAAGCAGTTGTTCACCATGGTGTTTCCCGGTTTCCCGGTCGAACAGCGCGGCGCGTAGCGGTATCGGCATCGGAGCCTTGTCGGGCTGTCCGGGAGTCGGCGGAATGGTCTGCTTGAGCGTCAGCTGGACCTCGCCCGAGCCCGCGTCGTGGCGTGTTTCGACCTCGAGCTTGGGCGTGCCGGCCTGTTCGTACCACTTGCGGAACAGTTTGAGGTCGAGCCCCGCGCCGTCCTCGATCGCGCTGACGAAGTCCTCGCACGTCGCCGCCTCGCCGTCGTGGCGCTCGAAATAGAGGTCGGTGCCCTTGCGGAAGCGATCCTTGCCGGCGAGCACGGTCATCATCCGGATCACCTCGGCGCCCTTGTTGTAGACGGTCGAGGTGTAGAAGTTGCTGATCTCCTGATAGCTGTCGGGGCGGATCGGGTGCGCCAGCGGGCCCGAATCCTCGGGGAACTGGACCGAGCGCAAGATCCGCACGTCCTCGATCCGCTTGACCGGGGCCGAGCCCATGTCGGCCGAGAACTGCTGGTCGCGCAGCACGGTGAAGCCTTCCTTGAGGCTGAGCTGGAACCAGTCGCGGCAGGTCACGCGGTTGCCCGACCAGTTGTGGAAATACTCGTGCGCGACGACCCCCTCGATCGCGTCGTAATCGCCGTCGGTCGCGGTGTCGGGATCGGCGAGGATGTAGCGCGTATTGAATATGTTGAGGCCCTTGTTCTCCATCGCCCCGGCGTTGAAGTCGCTCACCGCGACGATGTTGAACACGTCGAGGTCATACTCGCGGCCGTAAGTGTCCTCGTCCCACTTCATCGCGTGCTTGAGCGACTGCATCGCGTGGGCGGTGCGGCCCTCATCGCCGGGGCGGACGTAGATCGCCAGGTCGACCTTGCGGCCCGAGCGGGTGGTGAACGAGTCGCGGTTGGCGACCAGCTCGCCCGCGACCAGCGCGAACAGGTAAGACGGCTTGGGCCAGGGATCGTCCCACTCGGCCCAGTGCGTGCCCGCGCCGTCGGCTTCGGGGTCCTCGCCGGTCGCCACCTCGTTGCCGTTGGCGAGCAGCACCGGGAAGGCCGCCTTGTCGCCCGCCAGCCGCACCTTGTAGACGCTGAGCACGTCGGGGCGGTCGGGGAAGAAGGTGATCCGCCGGAAGCCCTCGGCCTCACACTGGGTGCAAAGCAGCCCGTTCGAGGCGTAGAGCCCCGAAAGCTGGCTGTTCGCCGCGGGGTTGATCTCGGTTTCGATCGTGATCGTGTGGCGGTCGCCGGGAAGCTCGATCAACAGGTCGTCGCCGTCCATCTCCCACGAGTTGAAATGCTGCCCGTCGAGCTCGAGCGAGGCGACCGCGATGCCGTCGCCGTTGAGGCGGATCGTCGCGCTGCCGTCTCCGTCGGGATTGCGCTCGACCGTCAGCGTCGAGCGAATGCGGGTGGTGTCGGGCGCCAGGGCGAAGTCGAGCGCGATCTCGGGGACCAGCCACGCCGGCGGCTGGTAATCGAGCCGGCGCACGCTCGGGTTGGGCGCGGGCGGGGGCGCGGCGTCGGCGGTCTCGGGATTTCCGGGAGGGCTCGAAGGGTGCTGGGCGACTTCGGTCATGGCCCGACCCTAGGACCGGGTGCGCCGCGCTTCAATCGAGGATAGGGGCGAAACGATGCCCACGATGCTGATCTTCGGCCTCGGCTACACCGCGACGGCCCTTTCCCGGCGATTGCGCGCGAGCGGCTGGACGATTCGCGCCACCGGCCGCGACGGCGACCTCGACTTCGCAGATCGCGACGCGGTCGAGTCGGCGCTCGACGCGGCGAGCCACGTGCTGTCGTCGGTCCCGCCGGGCGACGGCGACCCGGTACTCGCCGGCATCGCCCCGGTGCTGCGCGGCAAGTGGCTCGGCTACTTGTCCTCGACCGGGGTTTACGGCGATGCCGCGGGAGCCTGGGTGGACGAGAGCGCGGCCATAGGCGGCGGGCGGCGCACCGCGCGGAGCGAGGCCGACCGCGCATGGCAGGCGTTGGGCGCGCACGTCTTTCGCCTGCCCGGCATTTATGGGCCCGGTCGCAGCCCGCTCGATCGCGTTCGCGCGGGCGCCGCGCACCGCGTCGACTTGCCCGGGCAGGTGTTCAGCCGGGTGCATGTCGAAGATATCGTGGGGGGCGTCATCGCCGCGCTCGACGCGCCGGCGGAGGTCTACAACCTCGCCGACGATCTCCCGGCGAGCCAGAACGCGGTGATCGACGAAGCGTGCCGCCTGCTCGGACGCGATCCGCCGCCGTTCGTCGCGCTCGACCGGCTCGCACCTGGAGCGCGCGCGTTCTACGCCGAGAACCGTCGCGTCGCGAACCTCAAGGCCAAGCGGGTGCTGGGCTGGCGGCCGGCTTACCCGACCTTCCGCGAGGGGCTGCGCGCCTTGAGCGCGATGACCAGCCCGACGAGCGCAACCACCGATCCCGCGACCGCGAGCGTGCTCCAGCGGTAGCCCTCGAACAGCGTCGAGAGCAGCATCGCGATGATCGGCACGAGCACGCTGTTGTAGGCCGCCCGCCCGGGTCCAAGCGCGCGCACCAGCGTGAAATAGAGCGGAAACGTCACCACCGAGCCCATGATCGCGAGGTAGGCGATGCCCGCCGCGTAGCCCCAGCGCGGCTCGAACTGCGGCGGGCCGTAAAGCCCCCATGAGAGGATCGCATCGACGCTTGCGCCGAACAGCATCGACCAGGCGAGCAGCGGCAGCAGCGGCTGGCGCCGCGCCGCCTCGCTGGCCTGAATGACATTGGCGATCGAGGCACCCATGATCCCGCCGATCGTCAGCGCCACGCCGAGCAACACCCTCCCGTCGAGCGGGGCGATCCTGTATTCATGAAGCAGCAACAGCGCGACCCCCGCCAGCGCCACCGCGCTTCCGGCGAGGAAGCCGCGGCTGACCGGCTGGTCGACGAAAATACGCCCGAGCAAAGCGTTGGGCACCATCAGGAAGGCGAACATCACCGCGACGATACCCGACGTCAAATGCCGCTCGGCGGCATAGACGAACTGGAAGTTGGCGACGAACTGGAACACCCCCATCGCCACGATCAGCGGCCACATCGCTCGCGTCGGGCGCAGCGAATCGCGCCGGATCGCGGCAAGCGCGAACATCGCGCCACCGGCCAGTACGAAGCGCCAGACCACCGACCAGCCGGGTGGCACGCTGCCGACCTGATCGCGGATCACCAGCCAGGTCGAGCCCCAGATCAGCGTGACCAGCGCGAAGGGGAGGAGGATGCGTGGCTGGAAGAAAGATGCCGCGCCGGGGGGCTCGTTCATAGGCCGCGTATCGCCCGGGCGAGCTTCGCGACGTCCGCCGGATCGCTGTTCCAGCTCGTCACCAGCCGCGCCGCGCCCGGGGCGCCCGCCGGGGCGGGCCAGTCATAGAAATCGAACCCCTGCGCGCGCAGCGCGGCGGCCTCGCCGGGCGCGAGCGTCACGAATATCTCGTTGGCCTCGACCGGATGAAGCAGCCGCGCGCCGCCCGCCGCGGCGATCTCCCGCGCCGCATTGTTGGCGGCGCGGGCGTTCTCCAGCCAGAGTGGTTGCCCTTGGTCGCACTCGAGCATTGCCAGGAGCTGCGCCGCGGCGAAACGGCCCTTGGATTGCAAGTGCCCGGCGCGCTTGCGGCGATATTTCACCACATCGGCAAGCGCTGGATCGAACAGCACCAAGCCTTCCGCGTTCATCGCGCCGTTCTTGACGAAGCCGAAGCTCAGCGCGGCGGCGCCGCGGCACGCCTCGAACGTCGCGCAGCCGAGCGACGCGACCGCGTTGGCGAAGCGCGCGCCATCGACGTGGAGCGCGAGGCCACGGGCTTGCGCGAACTCAGACAGCGCCGCGATCTCGGACGGCGCGTAAACGCGCCCGTACTCGGTCGCCTGGGTCAGCGAGATCGCGTGCGGCTGGACCTGGTGGACGTCGTCGCGGATCGGGTCGAGCGCGGCGGCGATTCCCTCGGGGGTCAGCTTCGCGCCCTCGCCACCCACCAGCATCAGCTTGGCGCCGTGCGTGTAGAACCCCGGCGCGCCGCCCTCGTCGACTTCGATATGCGCCTCGCGGTGGCAGACGATGCCGCCGTGCGGCGGGCACAGCGCGGCGAGCGCGAGGCAGTTGGCGGCGGTGCCGGTGGCGACCCACAGCGCGGCGCACTCGGTCCCGAACGTCTCGGAAAACGCCGCGTCGAGCCGCGCCGAAAGCGCGTCGCCGTCGTACGCCGCGTCGGGGGCGTCGGCGGACTTCAGAGCGTCCCAGACCCGGGGGTGGACCGAAGCGGCGTTATCGGAAAAGAACCTCATCGCGAAACGCCCTTAGGTTCGAAGCGTTGGGGGTCAAGCAAGGAGACCAAGCAATGGACGGCCCAAGTGACCACCCCGTCATCACCCGCCACGACCAGGGCGCGCGCGGCGAGTATCACGCGGCCGTGCCGGGCAGCGACGCGATCGGGCGGCTGACTTACCAGCGGCGCGGGAATGTCCTCGTCGCCGACCATACGCTGGTCCCAACCGAGATCGGCGGGCGCGGGGTGGCGATGCGGCTGGTCGAGGCGCTGGTCGAAGGAGCGCGCCAGGACGGTGACCTGATCGTGCCCCAATGCAGCTACGTCGAGGTCGCGTTCCGCCGTCACCCCGAATGGGCGGACTTGCGCGCCTAAAGCGTTTCGCGCCAAGCCTCCATGGCTGCGTCGTAAGCGTCGCGCGCTTTAGCAAGCTCGGAGCCGCCACGCTCTTCCGCCGCACGCTGGGCATCGAACAGCTTGCGCTCCTCGTGCGCGTGGCGCTCGGCCAGCGCTTCGCGGGCGGTCTGGTGCTCGTCGCGCAGCCGTTCGAGCGCGGCTTCGGCTTTGTCGAGCGTGGCGCGGCTCGGACGCGCGGCGGGCGGCCTGTCCGGAGGCATTGAGAGTTCGACCGGCTGGACGCGCTTCTTCGGCTTGGGCGCCTTGCCCAACGCGGCGATCTGCTCGCGCGCGCCGCCGCGGCTGACGCGGATCACCTCGCCGGGCCTGGCCAGAGCGGGCTTGGCCAGAGCCGCGTCAGTCACTTCCTCGGCGACGCCGCGCGCGAACAAATCCTTGTCGGTGCCCCACGCCTCGAGCGCGGCCTTGCGGCTTGGCGCGGCTACGTAAGCGTCGTGGAATCCCACCGCGGTGCGGAACACCTTGAGCTTGCGCGGCATCAGCGCGTCCTCCGCACCGGCTTGTCGGCAAGCTCGACCCAGACCGGCGCGTGATCGCTGGTCTTGTCCCAGCCGCGCGGCACGCGATCGACTTCGGCCGCGGCGAGCCTCGGGGCGAGGCTCGGGCTGAGCAGCAGGTGGTCGATCCTGAGCCCCGCGTCGCGCTCGAAGCTGCCGCGCCAGTATTTCCAGAACGTGTAAATTCGCTCCCCCGGATGGAGCGCGCGCAGCGCGTCGGTCCAGCCTTGCGCGAGCAGCCGCGCGTAAGCCGCGCGAACCTCGGGCGCGAACAGGGCGTCGTCGAGCCAGCGCTCGGGCTTGTGGACGTCGAGCTCGGTCGGCATCACATTGAAGTCGCCGATCAGCGCCACCGGCAGCCCGTGGTCGATCAGTCCCTGGGCGTGATCGAGCAATCGCTCGAACCAGCGCATCTTGTAGTCGAACTTGGGGCCCGGGCGCGGGTTGCCGTTGGGCAGGTAGAGCCCGCCGACGATGATCCCGCCCACCGCCGCCTCGAGATAGCGGCTGTGGCTGTCGTCGGGATCGCCCGGAAGTCCCCTGCGGGTCTCGTGAATCTCGCCGACGCGGCTGAGGATCGCGACCCCGTTCCAGCTTTTCTGCCCGTGCCACACCGCGTCGTAGCCGAGATCATGGATCGCCTTTTCGGGGAAGCGCTCGTCCGGGCTCTTCAGCTCCTGGAGGCACACAACGTCGGGCTGCGCCTCGGCGAGCCAGCGCAGCAGCACGGGCAACCGACCGTTGATCCCGTTGACGTTGTAAGTGGCGAGCTTCACGCCGAAGCCAACGCACGAAGCGGCGCAAGAGTGCCGCGAAGGGAATTTCGCTTCGCCGCGCGCACCGTCTAAGACCCGGCGATGAACGCGTTTTCGCAGTTCCTCGTCGAGATCACGTGGTCGCTGACGATGGGCATCCTGGTGGTCGTCGGCATCCTCGCGGCGCAAGCCCTCGGCGTCGCGCTGGGGGTCGCCGTGGGCGGCGCGCTGCTGTGGAAGGGCTGGAAAGCCTGGACCCATCGCCGTCATCGTGGGGCGGCGCGGAACGGCCGCGCACGAAATGGTGCTGCTGGGGAGGATTGAACTCCCGACCTCAGCCTTACCAAGGATGCGCTCTACCACTGAGCTACAGCAGCGTACCATTTCGCTGGCGCCCGCCGCCTCAAGAGGCCGTTCGGGCGGCGCGCTATTGCGGGCGGGTCCGCGCTTTGTCAAGGCGAGCCGATGGCTGACAACCCGCCCAAGCCCAGCCGCGAAGAGCGTCTCGCCGCGCAACTGCGCGAGAACTTGCGCCGCCGCAGGGCGCAGGCGCGAGCGCTTGGCGCTCAACCCCCGCCGCTTGCGGGCGAGGAACCGCCCGGCTAGGGCCACACGCTTCCTGCCATCGCTCGAAAGCCGCCCGTGCCGCGCCTGATCCTTCTCCGCCACGGCCAGTCGCAATGGAACCTCGAGAACCGCTTCACCGGCTGGTGGGACGTCGGCGTCACCGCCAGGGGCGCCGAGGAAGCGCGCGCCGCGGGGGAGCTGCTGGCGGCGCAGGGAATGCTCCCGACGATCGCCTTCACCTCGCTCCAGACGCGCGCGATCCAGACGCTCCATCTCGCGCTCGAGGCGTGCGGGCGGCTGTGGATCGACGAGTTCAAGAGCTGGAAGCTCAACGAGCGTCATTACGGTGGGCTGACCGGGCTCGACAAGGCCGAGACCGCGGCGAAGCACGGCGCCGACCAGGTCCACGTGTGGCGGCGCAGTTTTGATATCCCCCCACCGCCGCTCGACGCAGGAAGCGCGTTCGACCTTTCGGGCGATGCCCGCTACGCCGGGATCGAAGTGCCTGCGAGCGAAAGCCTCAAGGACATGATCGCGCGAGTTCTTCCCTACTACGAGAGCGAGATTGTGCCCGCGCTGCGCGGCGGCGAGACGGTGATCGTCTCAGCGCACGGCAACTCATTGCGCGCGCTGGTCAAGCACTTGTCCGGAATTAGCGATGCCGACATTCCCAGCCTCGAGATCCCGACCGGGCAACCGCTGATCTACGAGCTCGACGATGACCTGGCGGCGCGCGATCGCTATTACCTCGCGACGCGCTGAGCGGAGCGCGAGGGGGACAGCCATGGAAGCGCCGCAAGTCGCCATCGTGATGGGCAGCCAGTCGGACTGGCCGACGATGAAGTGCGCGGCCGACGCGCTCCACGCGCTGGGGGTGGCTTACGAGGCGCGGATCGTCTCGGCGCACCGCACGCCCGCGCGGCTGGTCGCGTTCGCCACCGGCGCGGCGCAAGCCGGGTTCAAGGTGATCGTCGCGGGCGCGGGCGGCGCGGCGCACCTGCCCGGGATGATCGCCGCGCTCACGCATCTGCCGGTGCTCGGGGTGCCGGTCGAATCGCGCGCGCTCAAGGGCCAGGATTCGCTGCTCTCGATCGTCCAGATGCCCGCCGGGGTGCCGGTCGGCACGCTGGCGATCGGCGAGCCGGGCGCGACCAACGCCGGGCTGCTCGCCGCTGCGATCCTCGCGACCGGCGACGACGCGCTGGCCGAGCGGCTCAAGGCCTATCGCGCGGCGCAGACCGCAAGCGTCGCCGAGCGGCCCGCCTGAGGTGATCCCGCCGGGCGAAACCATCGGCATCCTCGGCGGGGGGCAGCTCGGGCGGATGCTGGCGATGGCCGCGGCGCGGCTCGGCTATCGCTGCCACGTCTATGCGCCCGAGGCGGACAGCATCGCCGCCGAGGTATGCGGCGGGTTCACTTGCGCCGGATGGTACGATGCCGAGGCGCTGGCGAAGTTCGCGCGCGACTGCGCGGTGATCACCTACGAGTTCGAGAACGTGCCCGTGCCCCCGCTCGCCGCGCTGGGCGAAACCCTGGTGCTGCCCCATCCGCGCGCGCTCGAGAGGGCGCAGGACCGGCTGGCCGAGAAACGTTTCGCCGAAAGCCTCGGCGGGCGCCCGGCCGACTACGCCGAGGTCGATTCGCCCGCCGCTCTGGCCGCGGCGGTCGCAGCCGTCGGCGCGCCCGGCATCCTCAAGACCCGCCGCGACGGCTACGACGGCAAAGGGCAATGGCGCCTAACCGTGCCCGCCGATGCCGCCGCGCTCGAGCTGCCCGGCAAACCCCTGATCTACGAGGCGCTGGTCGATTTCGCCTGCGAATTCTCGGTCATCCTGGCGCGTGGCGCCGACGGCGACGTGCGCTTCTGGGACAGCGCCGAGAACGTCCATCGCGGCGGCATCCTGGCGACATCGACGCTGCCGCCCTCGGCGCTCGTCCGGACGCAATTGGCGCAGGCGCGCGCGCTCGCCGCCAAGGCCGCCGAAGCGCTCGACTACGTTGGGGTGCTCACGTTCGAGTTTTTCGCCACGGCGCAAGGCCCGGTGTTCAACGAGATGGCGCCGCGCGTCCACAATTCGGGGCACTGGACGATCGAGGGCGCGGTCACCAGCCAGTTCGAGAACCACATCCGCGCGATCTGCGGGCTGCCGCTGGGCGATACCGCGCTCGCCGCCAGCCGGGTCGAAATGCGCAACGTGATCGGAGACGCGGCCGAGGACTGGCCGGCGATTCTCGCGGACCCGGCCAACCACCTGCACCTTTACGGCAAGGCCGCGGCGCGCCCCGGGCGCAAGATGGGTCACGTGACCCGCCTTGAATTTGGGCTGACGCCGTGAAAACACCGATTCCCGGACTGTTCCTGGTCGTCGCGCGCGCGACCAACGGCGTGATCGGGAACCAGGGCGCGCTGCCGTGGAAGCTGCCCGGCGACATGCGCCACTTCCGCGCGCTGACGCTCGACAAGACGGTGATCATGGGGCGCAAGACCTTCGACAGCCTGCCCGGCACGCTGCCGCGCCGCCGCCACGTGGTGATCACCCGCGATCCCGAATGGAGCGCCGAAGGCATCGACGTCGCGCAAGACGAGGACTCGGCGCTGTGGATCGCCGGTGACGGCGAAATCGCGGTGATCGGCGGCGCCGAGATCTATGCGCTGTTCGAACCGCTCGCGACGCGGATCGAGCTGACCGAGATCGACTTGGCCGTCGCCGGCGACATCACGATGCCGCCGTTCGACCCCGCGGTGTGGCGCGAGACGCGCCGCGAGCCGCAAGAGCCGGACGAAGGCGAGCCGCCCTATGCCTTCGTCACGCTGGAGCGCCGCTGATGCGCAAGGTGATCGGCATCGCGCTGGCGGTGGTCGTCCTCCTCGCCGCCGCGTTCTTCGCCATCGCGCCGGGGCAGATCGAGGCGGGCATGAACCGCGTCGACGGCAAGCCCTTGATTTCGGTCAGCGCCGAGGCACGCGCGTTGCACAAGACGCTGACGATCATCGACCTCCATTCGGACACGCTGATGTGGGACCGCGACTTGCTGTCGCGCGGCGGCCGCGGCCACGAGGACCTGCCGCGGCTGCGCGAGGGCAACGTCGCGCTGCAAGTGTTCTCGAGCGTGACCAAGACGCCGCGCGGGCAGAACTACGACGCCAACGGCGCCGACAGCGACAACATCCTGCCGCTGGTGATCGCGCAAGCCCAGCCGGTGCGGACATGGAGCTCGTTGCTCGAGCGCTCGCTTTATCACGCGCAGAAGCTCGATCGCGCGGTTGCGGATTCGAACGGCGCTTTGGTCAAAGTTGCCGACGGCACGGCGCTCGCCGCACTGCTTGCCCAGCGCACGACGAAGGCGCGGCCGGTCGGTGCGACGCTCAGCGTCGAAGGGCTGCAAGCGCTGGAGGGCCAGCCCGGCAATCTCGACCGGCTTTACCGCGCGGGCTTCCGCATGGCCTCGCTCACTCACTTCTTCGACAACGATCTCGCCGGCTCGATGCACGGCCTGAAGAAGGGCGGGCTGACCGAGAAGGGCCGCAGGGTGGTGCGGTACATGGAAATCTACGGCATGATCGTCGACCTGGCGCACTGCAGCCACGCCTGCGTCGCCGACATCCTGGCGATGGCGCGGCGCCCGGTGGTGTCGAGCCACGGCGGGGTCCAGGCGACGTGCAAGGTCAACCGCAACCTCACCGACGAGGAGGTGCGCGGCGTCGCCAGGACCGGCGGCGTGGTCGGCATCGGCTATTGGGAGGGCGCGGTCTGTTCTACCGATCCGCGCGCTACGGCCAGGGCGATCAAGTACGTCCGCGACCTTGTCGGGATCGAGCACGTCGCACTCGGCAGCGATTACGACGGCGCGACGACCGTGCGGTTCGATACCTCGCAGCTCGTCCAGGTCACCCAGGCGCTGCTCGACGAAGGCTTCAGCGAAACGGAAATCCGCGCGGTGATGGGCGAGAACGCGCTGCGGGTGCTGAAGGCCGGCCTCATTGGCGAAGTGACCGACTGATGACGATCCCGCGCCTCGATCACCGAGAGCGGGTGCCGAAATCTTTGCGTGGCGGGATCGTCGCGCTGGGCAACTTCGACGGGTTCCACCTCGGCCACCAGGCGGTGGTCGGGGAAGCGGTGGCGTGGGCCAAGGCCGAGAACCGTCCCGCGATCGTCGCGACGTTCGATCCGCACCCGGTGCGGCATTTCGTCCCCGACGCGGCGCCGTTCCGGCTGACCACGCTCGATCAGCGCCAGGAGCTGTTCGAGGCGGCGGGCGCCGACGCGATGCTGGTGTTCCATTTCGACGCCGCGCTGGCGGGGACGACCGCGCCCGACTTCGTGCGCGAACTCCTCGCCAAGTCGATCGGCGCGGCCGGGGTGGTGACGGGCGAGGACTTCACCTTCGGCAAGGCCCGCGGCGGGAATATCGCGGTCTTGCGCGAGGAAGGCCCCCGGTCGAGCCTCGCGGTGCGCACGGTTGGCCCGGTGCTCGATCGCGGCGCGCCGGTCTCGTCGAGCCGCATCCGCGAGGCGTTGCAGCAAGGCGACTGCGCCGAGGCGGCGCGGCTGCTCACGCGCCCGTTCGCGATTCGCGGGGTCGTCGAGCACGGCGACAAGGTCGGCCGCAACCTCGGCTACCCCACCGCCAACCTTTCGCTCGGCAGCTACTTGCGCCCGCGCTTCGGGATCTATGCGGTGACGGGAAAGCTGCCCGACGGCCGCATCCTGCAAGGCGCAGCCAACCTTGGGGTGCGGCCCAGCTTCAACCCGCCCAAGGAGCTGCTCGAGCCCTATTTCTTCGATTTTTCGGAGGACCTTTACGGCCAGGAGATCGAGGTCGCGTTACACCGCTTCATCCGCCCCGAAGCGAGGTTCGACAGTATGGACGCGCTCAAGGCGCAGATGGACGCCGATTGCGAGGAGGCGAGGAAGGCCCTAAGCGCCGCCGCGCCATGAGCGAACCGCGCGACTACCGAAGCACCGTCTTCCTGCCGAAGACCGAGTTCCCGATGAAGGCCGGGCTTCCGCAGAAGGAGCCGGGCATTGCGGCGCGTTGGGAAGCCGACAAGCTCTATGAGCAATTGCGCGACGCCCGGCGGGGACGCGAAAAATTCATGTACCATGACGGCCCGCCTTACGCGAACGGCGACATGCACATCGGCCACGCGCTCAACCACACGATCAAGGACATGGTCTGCCGAACGCAGAACCTGCTGGGCAAGGACGCGCCGTACGTGCCGGGCTGGGACTGCCACGGGCTGCCGATCGAGTGGAAGGTCGAGGAACAGTACCGCAAGGCCAAGCGCGACAAGGATTCGGTCCCGCTGCTCGAGTTCCGCGCCGAGTGCCGCGCTTACGCCCAGCACTGGGTCGAGGTGCAGCGCGAGCAATTGAAGCGGCTCGGGGTGATGGCCGACTGGGACCACCCCTACCTCACGATGCAGCCCGAAAGCGAGGCGACGATCGTCGCCGAACTGCTCAAGTTCGCGCGCTCCGGCCAGCTCTATCGCGGGGCCAAGCCGGTGATGTGGTCGCCCGTGGAGAAGACCGCGCTGGCCGAGGCCGAAGTCGAGTACGAGGACATCGTCTCGACCCAGATCGACGTGGGCTTCGAGATTGTCGAAAGCCAGTCGCCAGCAATTCAAGCCCTGCTCAACAAGGGCCACCTGAAGACCCTTGCCGTTGTTTGGACAACCACGCCGTGGACTATCCCGGTCAATCAGGCGATCGCCTACGGACCCGAAATCGACTATGTGCTGATGCCGGAAGGCGGCACCGTCAACACCTTCCTGGTGGCTGAGCCCCTTGCAGAAGCTTTCTGGAAGCGCCTCGAGGAAAAGCATCCAGGGATCGCCGCCTATCACGAGAGCGAGTGGGAGGTCATCAATGGCTCCGACCTCGCCGGCACCGTCGCCCGCCACCCGATGCACCAACTCGGCGGATTCTTCGCCGAGCCGCGGCCGTTCCTGCCGGGCGAGTTCGTCACCACCGATACCGGCACCGGGCTCGTCCACATGGCGCCCGACCACGGCGAGGACGATTTCGAGCTGTGCAAGTCGGCCCAATCCTTAGGGTGGAAAGAAAACATCGGCCCCAAGTTCGCGGTCGAGGGTGACGGCAAGTACCGTGCCGACTGGGGCTGGCTCGGCGGGCAGGGCTCGGTGATCAACCCCAAGTTCAACGCGCCCGACGGGCCGATCTGCTCGGACTTGCGCGAGGCGGGCGCGCTGCTTGCGGCGAGCGCGGACTACAAGCATTCGTACCCGCACTCGTGGCGCTCGAAGGCCAAGGTGATCTTCCGCTGCACCCCGCAGTGGTTCGTGCCGATGGACAAGCCGATCGACCGGCAAGTGCCGCGCTGCGCCGACGAGGCCGCGATCCGCGCCGCGCAGGGAGAAGGAGAAACCCTCCGCGAGATCGCGCTGCGCGAGATCGCGCGCGTCGAGTTCACCCCCGAGAAGGGCCGCAACCGCATCGGCAGCATGGTCGAGGGGCGCCCCGACTGGGTGCTCAGCCGCCAGCGCGCCTGGGGCGTGCCAATCACGCTGTTCGTCCACCGTACGACCGGCGAATACCTGATCGACGACGCGGTCAATGCGCGGATCGTCGAGGCGGTCCGCGCCGAGGGGATCGACGCCTGGACCCCCGAGACCGCGCATCGCTTCCTTGGCAACGACTACGACGCGGCCGAGTGGGAGCCGGTGCCCGACATCCTCGACGTGTGGTTCGATTCGGGCACCAGCCACGCCTATGTGCTCGACAGCGGGCGCTGGCCCGACCTGTCGTGGCCGGCCGACATCTACGTCGAAGGCTCCGACCAGCACCGCGGCTGGTTCCAGTCGAGCCTGCTCGAAAGCTGCGCGACGCGCGGCCGCGCCCCTTACGACCGCATCCTCACCCACGGCTTCACGATGGACGCCAAGGGCCTCAAGATGTCGAAGAGCCTCGGCAACACCGTCGATCCGATCAAGGTGATGGAGACTTACGGCGCCGACATCATCCGGCTGTGGGCGCTGTCGGTCGACTTCACCGAGGACCACCGCATCGGCGACGAGATTCTCAAGGGCGTCGCCGACCAGTACCGCAAGCTGCGCAACACCTTCCGCTACCTGCTCGGCGCGCTCGACGGGTTCGATTACGCGAGCGAAGCAGTTGAGCCGGCCGCGATGCCCGAGCTCGAGCGCTACGTGCTCCATCAGCTGTTCCAGCTCGACGCCCATTTGCGCGAGGCGATCGATGCCTACGACTTCAACACCTACACCCGGCTGCTGATCGATTTCGCCAACGAGGATTTGTCGGCGTTCTTCTTCGATGTTCGCAAGGACAGCCTCTATTGCGATGCCCCGGACGATCCCGGCCGCCGCGCCTATCGCACGGTGCTCGACATCCTGTTCCAGGCGCTGATCCGCTATGCCGCGCCGGTGCTGGTGTTCAC
Organism: Novosphingobium sp.; assembly: GCA_035525735.1. Lineage (GTDB taxonomy): Bacteria > Pseudomonadota > Alphaproteobacteria > Sphingomonadales > Sphingomonadaceae > Novosphingobium. The sequence continues at coordinate 5,152 of DATLDS010000015.1, read as the reverse complement.
CGCCGAGGAAGTGTGGACGACGCGGTTCCCCGATCGCGGCAGCATTCACCTGTCCGAACTGCGCGAACTGCCGAACGACTGGCTCGACAATGCCTTGGCATCGCGATTCGACCGGATGCGCGCGTTGCGCGAGCGGGTGACCGAGGCGATCGAGCCGCTGCGACGCGACAAGACGATCGGCTCGAGCCTCGAGGCCGATGTCATCGTCCCCGCGCCGGACGTGCCCGACGGGTTCGAAGACGCCGATCTCGCCGAATTGTTCATCACCGCGTCAGTGGTGCGGGCGCACGGCGGCGCGGTGATCGTGACCCGCACCACTCACCACAAATGCGGCCGCTGCTGGCGCCATTTGCCCGAGGTGGCCGACGACGGCGAATTGTGCTCGCGGTGTGAGACGGTCGTGGCGCAGATGGAGCCCGCGGCATGACCCTCCTCGCCCGCCACCGCCTGTTCGGCCTCGTCTTTGCCGGCGTGATCTTCGCGGTCGACCAATTCGTGAAGTCGCTGATGACCGGGCCGCTGGCGCTCCACCAGAAGGGGTTGATACCGCTGCTCCCGTTCTTCGATTTGCGCTGGACCGAGAATTACGGCGTCTCGCTCGGCATGCTCACCGCGCGCTCGATGGAGATGCGCTGGGGGCTGGTGGCGATGACCGCGCTGATCGCCGCCGGGGTGCTGATCTGGCTGCTGCGCGAGACCGCCAAATGGGACATCGTCGCGCTCGCAATGGTGCTCGGCGGCGCGCTCGGCAACATCGTCGACCGCTATTCGCTGGGTTTCGTGATCGATTACGCCGACCTCCATTTCGGCGAGTTCCGGCCGTTCCTGATCTTCAACGTGGCCGACGCCGCGATCGCCCTCGGCGTCGTCTTGCTGCTTGCCCGCTCGCTGCTTTTGCGCGAGAAGCCGGCCAAACCTGAAGCGGCCGCGCCCTCTGTATCAAGCCCGGCCCCGGAGACCCCCCTCGATGCGTAAGATCCTTCCTGTCCTGCTCCTCAGCGCCGCGCTCGCCGGCTGCGGCTCGTCCGGGCTGTTCAACCGCGACCGGCCCGACGAGTTCGCGGTCTCGCGCCAGGCGCCGCTGGTGGTGCCGCCCGATTTCGCGCTGGTCCCACCCAGCCCCGGCGCGCCGCGTCCGCAGGACAACGACGCCGCGAGCCAGGCGCTCGACGCGCTGTTCGGCGGCCCCGCCCCGCGCTCGAGCGTCGAGGGCGAGACGATCAGCCGCGCCGGCACCTCGGCGCCCGGCATCCGCAGCACGGTCGGCGATCCGGAGACCAACACCGTCGCCAAGGGCGCGATTACCCGCGACATCCTCGCCGCCCCGCAGGGCGACGGGCGCGAGGCGCAAGCGGTGGTCCCCGGGCAGGGATAGTTAGCGCAAGTTTGGTTCACATGAAGACACGAAGGTGTCTTCCCGCGCCCAACTACACCGCTTCCGTCGAAGCGAGGCGAAGATTTCGTGGCTTAGCCGCCGGGCGAAACATGTTCGTGCCTTCGTGTGAATCAGACTAGCTCGCGTTCCCCTCGACCTCCGGCGCCCTCGCGCAGCGGCGGACGAGCAGCTTGTCGATCTTGCGCCCGTCCATGTCGACCACTTCGAAGCGCCAGCCCTGGTCGTCGAAGCGCTCGCCCTCGTTCGGCAGCCGCTTGAGCACCGACAGCACGAAACCCGCCGCGGTGGCGTAGTCGCGGTCGTCGGGCAGGTCGATCGCGAGCCGCTCGGCCAGCGCGTCGGCAGGCAGCGCGCCCGCGATCAGCAGCGAGCCGTCGTCGCGCTCGACGATCATCGGCTCGTCGCCCTCGTCGCGGTGGCTGACGAAGTTGCCGACGATCGCGCTCAACAGATCGGCGGGGGTCACCACGCCTTCGAGGTGGCCGTACTCGTCGTGGACCAGCGCCATCGCGACGTCGGCCTGCTGGAGCACGCGCAACGCGTCCATCGCGTCCAACTGGTCGGGCAGGATCACCGGCTTCTTCATCAGGCCGGCGAGCTCGGCGGGCTCGCCGGCGAGCAGCGCGGCGAGCACGTCGCGCGCCTTGACCACGCCGACGATGCGATCGATCGAGCCCTCGGCGACGGGCATCAGGCTGTGCGGGGTGGATCGGATCGCCGCGCGTATCTCCTCGTCGCTGGCGCCCGCCTCGATGAAGTCGAGCTCGATCCTGGGCGTCATGACCTCACGCACCGGGCGGTCGGCAAGCCGCATGATCCCGCTCATGATCGCGCGCTCGCCCTCCTCGATCACCCCCGATCGGGTGGCGTCGGCGAAGATCATGTGGAGCTCCTCGGCGCTCAGCGCCGGGTCGCCCTTGTGGGTGATGCCGAGCACTCGGATCAGCAGGCTCGACGAGCGGTCGAGCAGCCACACGAACGGTGCGGTGACTTGCGCGACCAGCGCCATCGGCCTTGAGGCGATCTTGGCGATCGGCTCGGCCGCGCGGAGCGCGAGCTGCTTGGGCACGAGCTCGCCGATGACCAGGCTGAAATACGTGGTCAGCGCGATCACCAGCGTGAACCCGGCGTCGTCGGCGTAGCGCTCCGGAACCCCCAGCGCGGCGAGGCGCTCGGCCACTGGTGCGCCCAGCCGCGATCCTGAATAGGCGCCGGCGATGATCCCGACGAGGGTGATCCCGATCTGTACCGTCGAGAGGAACTTGCCCGGGTCGGACGCCAGCCGCAGCGCCACCTCGGCGCCCTTGCTGCCCTCGTCGCACGCGATCTTGAGGCGCGCCGGGCGCGCTGAGACGATCGCCAGCTCGGACATCGAGAAGACGCCGTTGAGCAGGATCAGTCCCGCGATGATCAGGACGTCGGACCAGGGAAACGGCGTCACGAGGGCGTCGCTAGCAGAACCGCGCGTCCCTGCGAAGCGTGCTCGAAACGGGAAAAGCGGGAACCATTCATATTGAAGCGGGTTTTCCTGACCAAGCAGCCCTTGAAGTCATCTTCGGGTCGCCACCGCTTCCCCACGAAAGGATTTCCCGATGCGCACTCCCCGCCTTTTCTCCGCCAGCCTCGCCGCGCTCGCGCTTGCCGGCCTGTCGGCTTGCGTCACCGATCCCAACACCGGCGAGAAGAAGATCAGCCGCACCGCGGTCGGCGGCGTGCTCGGCGCGGGCGCCGGCTACCTGCTCGGCGGAGTGATCGGCGGCAAGACCGCGCGGATCGCCGGCGCGGGCCTCGGCGGCGTCGCCGGTGCGGCGGTCGGCTACCAGCTCGACAAACAAATCAAAGAACTGAAGGAGGACACCGCCGGAACCGGGGTCGACGTCAGCGAGACCGACAACGGCCAGGCGATTCTCGTCAACCTGCCCAACGGGGTGACCTTCGCCACCGGCAGCTACGCGATCAACTCGACGTTCCAGGCGACGCTGGACCAGATCGCGCAATCGCTGCGCGAATATCCCAACAGCTTGATCGACGTCTACGGCCACACCGACACGGTCGGCACCACCGCGTCGAACCAGCGGCTGTCCGAGGAACGCGCCCGCGCGGTCGCCAACTACCTGATCAATCGCGGCGTCGCTTCGTCGCGGATTCGTTGGCAGGGCTTTGGCGAGACCCAGCTCAAGGTCGCGACCGGCGACGGCGTCAACGAGCCGGCCAACCGCCGGGTCGAGATCAAGATCGTGCCGGTGACCACCGAAGACGTGGCCGCTGCGCGGGGCAACTAAGCCTGCCAGAGTTGAGGGGGGCAGGCGTACGCGCTAAGCCCCTCTCCGTAACCCTCTCCCCGGTGGGGAGAGGGCTTTCGTTTGCGCGGAGACGCGATGCCTTCCCCCCGCACCCTCGCCGGCCGCGCGGTCAACCCCGTCGGGCTCGGCTGCATGTCGCTGAGCTGGGCTTACGGCACCCCGCCGACGGACGCCGACGGCGCGCGGCTGCTCGAGCGCGCGCTCGAGCTCGGCTACGACCATCTCGACACCGCGCGGATCTATGGCCTCGGCCACAACGAGACACTGATCGGCGACACGCTCGCGCCCCATCGCGACAAGTTCATGCTCGCCTCGAAGACCGGGATCATCGTCGACGGCGACAAGCGGCGAATCGATTGCCGGCCCGAGACGATTCGCGCCGCGCTCGAGCAATCGCTGCGCCTGCTCAAGACCGACCGGATCGACCTCTATTACCTCCACCGCCGCGATTTCGGCGTGCCGATCGAGGAGTCGGTCGGGGCGCTCGCCGAGCTGGTGTCAGAGGGCAAGATAAGCGCGGTCGGATTGAGCGAGATGTCAGCCGACACGCTCAAACGGGCAGCCAAGGTCCATCCGATCGCCGCGATGCAGACCGAATACTCGCTGATGACGCGCAATCCGGAGATCGCGGTGCTCGACGCCTGCCGCGAACTGGGCACGACGTTCGTCGCGTTCTCGCCGGTCGCGCGTGGGGCGCTGGCGGGCGCAGTGCACGACGAGAGCGAATTGGGGCCCAAGGACATCCGGCGCAACATGCCGCGTTTCGTCGGCGACAACTGGGCGGCAAATCGCGCGCTGATCGACCGGTTCGAAACCATCGCCGCGCGTGAGGGCGTGACGCCGGCGCAGCTCTCGCTCGCCTGGGTGCTGTCCCGCGGCGATCATGTCGTGGCGATCCCCGGCACGGCCAACATCGCGCATCTTGAAGAAAATATCGCCCGCTGGGACTGGCGAGTGCCCGAAACTGTTTCCGCTGAGCTCGAAGCGCTGATCAACCGCGAGACCGTGGTCGGGCCACGCTATGCCGAGGCGATGCAGCGCACGATCGACACCGAGGAATTCGCCTAACGCCCCAGCTTCTCCGCCCTATCCGCTAGCCGCTCGATCGCGGCCTGGTGGATCGCGGGCGCGGTGACAAGCACCCCGAACGCGCGCGGATCGCGCTTGTTGTAGGCCAGCGGCTGCCCGAACGCGTCGCTGACCGCCGCTCCGGCTTCCCGCGCGATCAGCCCGGCTGCCGCCACGTCCCACTCGAACCCCCAGCGCAGCGTGGCGAGCAGGTCGGCTTCGTCGGCCGCGACCATGGCGATGCGCAGCGCGATCGAGTTGGGCTTGTCGACGGTGACCAAGTCCGAATCGGGCCGGGGCAGGATATCGGCGGGAACCCGCGAACCGGCCAGAGTGGTGCGGGTGCTGGCGCTCAGCGCGGTGCCATTTCGCCAGGCCCCGCGAC
>DATLDS010000012.1:0-9110 GCA_035525735.1 Novosphingobium sp. | reverse complement strand
GTCTACACGAGAATCCCCTCCACCCCCTTCGGCGGTCCCCCTCCCCGCGGCGGAGAGGAACACGGTGATCCTCGCGATCGGCTCCGACCTCTGCAACATCGAGCGGATTGCGCGTTCGCTCGACCGCTTCGGGGCGCGGTTCGAGAACCGCGTGTTCACCGAGGTCGAGCGCGCCCGCGCCGCGCGGCGCCCGTTGACCCGCGCGGGCACATACGCCAAGCGCTTCGCCGCCAAGGAGGCGTTCTCCAAGGCGGTCGGGACCGGTTTCAGGGCCGGGGTGTTCATGAAGGACATCGGCGTGGTCAATTTGCCCTCGGGCGCGCCCACGCTCGCGCTCACCGGCGGCGCCGCTGCGCGATTGGCGGCGATCACTCCCCAAGGATACGAACCGACCGTGCACCTGACCCTGACCGACGATCATCCCTGGGCGCAGGCGTTTGTGGTCATCGAAGCGCGGCCGTTCGCATGAGCGAGGCCGATCCGACCGCATCGCTCGAACCCGCGCCCGCCAAGCCGGCCAAGGAGCCGGTCGACTGGTGGGCCGAAGCGCGCGGGCTGGCGCTGATGCTGCTCGCGGTGGTCGGCTTCCACAGCCTCATCGCCAAGCCGTTCTACATCCCGTCGATCTCGATGATGCCCAACCTGCTGGTCGGCGACCGGCTGGTGGTCAGCAAGTACCCTTACGGCTGGAGCTGGGTCTCGGCCTCGTTCCACGTCCTCCCGCGCGAGAAGTGGCGGATCTGGGGGCGCGCCCCCGAATACGGCGACATCGTCATCGTCGTGCCCCCCGACCGCGACGTCGACTACATCAAACGCGTGATCGGACTGCCCGGCGACCGCGTCGCGGTGGTCCACGGACAGGTGATCCTCAACGGCAAGCCCGTGCCGCAGGCGGTCGAGCCGCCGCTCGATCTCGCGATCGACCCCAATCAGCCGTGTCCGGAGCAAGTGTTCCGCAACCTCGCCAAGCGGCTGCCCTCGGGCAAGAGGGTATGCGAGCTGCCGCTGCTGCGCGAGACGCTGCCCAACGGCGTCAGCTATTCGATCATCGACCACGTCGAGCAGGCGCTCGACGACTATCGCGAGGTCCGCGTGCCGCCGGGCCACGTCTTCCTGATGGGCGACAACCGCGATCATTCGGCCGACAGCCGCGCCAACGCCGGGTTCGAGGCTGGGCTCGGCGGGCCGGTCCCGCTAGCCGACGTCGGCGGGCGCGCCGAATTCATCACCTTCTCGCTCGACGGCACCACGGGCTGGAATCCCGCCACCTGGCTGCGCTCCTTGCGTCCCGAGCGCGCCTGGCGCAACTTGCGCCCGGCGATGGACGGGCGAAAGGCGGGGCCCTAAGCATGCAAATGGGGAGCGAGACCGAGATCGGCGCGGCGGAAATCCCGGCGCAGACCGCGCAGCACAGCCCGACCGACATCCGCGATCCGCGCCTCCGCCACGAGGCGCACAAGGCTTCGATCTGGATCGGGATCGCGCTGCTCGCGGGGCTGGTGGTGTTCTTCGCCCAGCCGCTGATGGTGATCCTCGGCGGGATCGTGTTCGCGACGATGATCGACGGCGGGGCGCGGCTGCTCGGCCGGGTGCTGCCGATCCGGCGCGGCGCGCGGATCGCGATCGTGATGGTGCTCGCGCTGTTGTTTCTCGTCTGGACGGTCAGCTACGCCGGGAGCCAGATCGCGCGCCAGGCGGCGGAGATGCCCGCAATCGTCGAATTCCAGTTCCAGCGCCTCACCGCCTGGGCCGAGACTCACGGCATCGCCATCGACGCGGGCGACATCAACGGGCTGGCGCGCCAGATGGTCACGGGGGTCGGCCCGGTGACGCGCGCGCTCGGCGGGATCATCGGCGGGGCGGCGACGCTTCTGCTGATCACGATCCTCGGCATCTACATCGCGCTCGAGCCGCGGCTTTACGAGCGCGGGGTGGCGTGGATGCTGCCGGTCGACGAACGCCCGCACTTGCGCGAGACGGTGGGGCGGATGGGCTTCGCGCTGCGCCGGCTGCTCGCCGGCCGCCTGCTCGGGATGGTGATCGAGGGCGTCGCGACCTGGCTCGCGCTGTGGGCCTATGGGGTGCCGATGGCGGCGCTGCTCGGGCTGCTGACCGGCCTGCTCGCATTCCTCCCCAACATCGGCGCGCCGGTCTCGGGCGCGCTGATGATCATGGTCGGGTTCTCGGGCGGGACCGACATGGGACTGTTCTGCATCGCGGTCTACATCGTGGTCCAGGTGGTCGACTCCAACGTGATCATTCCGATGGTCGCCAAGAAGACCGTCGACCTCGCCCCCGCCCTGGTGCTCGGCGCGCAGCTGGTGTTCGGGGTCATGTTCGGCATCCTCGGGCTCGCGCTCGCCGATCCGATCGTCGCGATGGTCAAGATCCTGCTCGAGCGCCGCACCGAGCGCAACGCGGCGGACGCGGCGGCGGAGGTCTGACCGTGGCGCGCAAGTTCCTGTATTTCGTCGCCTTCGCGGTGATGGTCGGCGTCGCCGGGATCGTCGCGCTGCGTTACTGGGCGCGCGACCTGACCGAACTGGCGTTCGTGCCCAGCGTTGCGTTCGAGCCGCAGGACCCGCTCGCCGGCAACGCCTACGACGACCCCGCGATGTGGTTCTCGCGCCCCGGGATCGGCACCGCCGACCCAGCGCGGTGGATTCCGGAGGGTTGGGAGGAGCACGGCGACGCGCTGGGCGCGGCGGTGTTCTTCATTCATCCGACCAGCTATCTGGCCAAGGATCACTGGAACGCCGCGCTCGACGACGAGGAATCGCAAAGCCGCGCGCGGCTGTTCATCCGCGGGATGGCGAGCCCGTTCAGCAAGGCGCGCGAGATCTGGATCCCGCGCTACCGCCAGGCCGCGTTCGGTGCGTTCCTGACCGACGAGCCCGAGGCGCAGCAGGCGATCGAGGCGGCTTACGCCGACGTCGCGCAGGCGTTCGACTTCTTCGTCGCGAGCGTTCCGAAGGATACCGCGATCGTGCTCGCCGGGCACAGCCAGGGCTCGCTGCACCTGACCCGGCTGCTGAAGGACAAGGTCGCCGGAACGCCGCTGGCGGGACGGGTCGTCGCCGCATACGCGATCGGCTGGCCGATCTCGGTCGAGCACGATCTGCCAGCGCTCGGGCTGCCCGCCTGCGCCACGCGCGACCAGGCCGGCTGCATCGTCAGCTGGTCGAGCTTCGCCGAGCCCGCCGATACCTCGCAAGTCATGGACAGCTACGCCAAGTCGGTCGGCCTCGACGGCCAGCCGCGCGGCGACAGCGAGGTCTTGTGCACCAATCCGCTGACCGGCGGGATCGGCGGCGAAGCCGCGGCCGACGCCAACCTCGGCACGCTCGTCCCCAACGCCTCGCTCAGCGAGGGCGCGATCACCACCGGGCTGGTCCCGGCGCGGTGCGAGGGCGGGCTGCTGCTGATCGGTCCGCCACCCAAGCTCGGGCCCTACGTGCTGCCCGGCAACAACTATCACGTTTACGACATCCCGATGTTCTGGGCCAATTTGCGCGCCGACGTCGCGGCGCGGCTGGCGGCATGGAAGCCGGCTCGCTGATCACCGCGAGCGCCGGCGAGTTCCGCGCCGCGCTGGCCCACGGCGGGGTGCTGATGGGGATCGACACGGGGACGCGGACGATCGGCACCGCGACCTGCGACGCCGGATGGCGCTTCGCCACCGCGGGTAAGCCGATCACCAAGGGCAAGTTCGCGCGCGACAAGACGGCGATCGAGGGAATCGTCGCCGAACGCGCGGTCGTCGGACTGGTCGTCGGGCTGCCGCTCAACATGGACGGCAGCGAAAGCCCGCGCTCGCAAAGCGCGCGGGCGTTCGCGCGCAACCTAACTCCGCTGGGACTGCCGATCCTGCTGTGGGACGAACGCTGGTCGACCGCCTCGGCCGAACGCGGGTTGATCGAACAGGACTTCAGCCGCGCCAAGCGCGCGACCCGGATCGATTCCGCCGCGGCCGCGACGATCCTCCAGGCAGCGCTCGACGCTTTGACCGGGAGCGGCGTGGGCTAGGCCAACATCGCCCGGCGTTGCGCCGCCTCGCGCGCGACCATCAGGCTCCCGCTCGCTTCGGCCCGGAGCCAGACCGCGTCGCGCGCCGCGTCGTCGCCGGCGTCGAGCGCCAGCGCATCCCACGCCGCCAGCCGCATCCGGTCGCTCGGATGGCCGCGTCCGAACTCGGCGGCGAGGTCGCGCGCCTCGTCGAGCCCGAGCGCGACCGCCAGCCGCAAGGTGACCTCGCTTGCGCCGTGGCTGAGGATTCCCGCGATCCGCTTGTTCTTCACGTCGAAGCGGTACTGGTCGAACCAGCCCTGGTGCGGCGCCATGTGCATCACGTTGAGGCTGACCGAGAGCGCGTCGGCGGGGTGCTGGACGTGGACGTCGCGGTGCGCGCGATAGAGCATCAGCTTGCCGGGCTCGAGCCGCGAACGCTCGACGAACCGCAAGTCGACCGGCTCGGCCGCATACCCCGCGACGCTCTCGAAGTCGTACTCGTAGTAGTCGCTCCAGTAGCCCGGCCCGAAATAGCCGAGCGTCAAGAAGCTGAAGTTGTGATCGTGCGGCACGTCGAAATAGAACGGCGCCTCGCCGCTCGCGCGAAAGGCGTGCTCGTCGGCCGAGGGCCAGATGTTGGCGCGCAGGAAAAAGCCCTGCGCGGGACGCGACAGCATGACCGTCTGCGGGCCGTATTGCGTCGCCTCGGCATCGTCGCAGCCGAGCTTGAGCTCGTCGACCAGCATATCGCCGAGGAACGCGTGGTCGTTACCGAGTTGCGCCAAGTCGCGACCGGCTTGATGAAGGCTCTCCTCGTCGTGCGGGTCGAAGCCGCGCGCGGACAAGCGCTCGACGCATTCGTCGAGGCCGATCACGCCGTCGTCGGCAAGCTCGATCACGCGGGGCACAGCAGCGCCTCCACCGCACGCGCGAACCCCGGATCGCGCGCAACTAGGGTCTCGAGCAGCGCCCGCGCTGGGACCGCCAGCGGATCGCCGGAGGCCGAGGCGATGGTGACGAGCTCGCGCAAACCTGTTTCCGCGTCGAGCGCGAGGCACTCGCGCACCGCCTGCCAGCGGCCTGCGGGCTCGCCCTCGCGCGTCCGCGCGGCGATCGCCGGCGCGGCGTCGGCGCGGTTCATCGCGCGGCACAGCGCCATGATCATCTCGGCGCGGCTGTCGCGCCGTTCGCCCGCGGCCTGGTGGACGAGCGCACCGGTCGCGAGATCGTATTGGCGCGCAAGGCCGGGCGTCGCGGGACCGCGATGGAGGCGCAGCGTGACCAGGCCGACCTCGATCGCGTCGAACGCCAACGCCTCGCGCGCCCCCTCGAGCGCGTAGGCGAGTCCCGGGCGCAGCGTCAGCGGCGCGGCCTCGAGCACCGCGCGCGACGGTTCGGTCGACAGGTTTCGCACGATCCGCGCCGTGCCGGTCCCGGCGAGAACGCGGACGTGCAACTCGCCCGGCTGAAACGCGATCAGACGCCCGGCCTCGGGGGTTCGCGCCCGCGTCCACGCCGGTCCGTCGATCAGCGCCAGCGAGAGCGAGGCGCTCCCGCGCGCGGCGAGCGCGAGGCTGTGCAGCACGACGTTGGTGAAATGGCGCCAGGTCGGCTGAGCGAGGGGCGCGTCACGCATGACGCGGATCGCCTCGCGCAGCGCCTCGATCGCGGCGCCCGCCGCGGCTTCGTCGCCGGCCGCAAACAGCGAGGCCAGGCCCGCGCAGCGCGACAGCGCCGTCCCCGCCCCGTAGCGTTCGAGTTCGCCCGCCCACGTCGACGCCGCGCGCGCCGCCCCGGCTTGGGGGGCGAGCAGCGGCGCCGGATCGATGCGCAGTGCAGCAAGCGCCGGGCTCACCCGCATGGATCGATCAGCCCAGCAGCGTCTCGGGCGTGGGCAGCATTTCGTAGAGATAGACCATCAGCACGACGATCAGGTCGTTCGAGCCGGCGAGGCCCGGGTCGAGCTGCTTGAGGCTGCCGAACAGCCCGGTCAGGACGTCGAGATCGGGCAACGACGCAATGTCGATCTTGGGCAAGTTCATGGCGCATCCCTCTGTTCGCGCCGGGTCCCCGCCCGGCCGCGAGAGTGAACGACGCCGCGGTTTTCAAGCGAAATTAAAAGATTGTAATCACGCTTTCCGCTGGCCACACCGCGACGCGATGGCGACCTTCGACAGCTTCGAGCAACTGCCGTGGGTCGGCCTCCCGTTCGATCCGCGCAAGGTCGGGACGATGATGTCGAGCCGCGGCCACGCAGGATTTTTGGGCATGGAGTACCGCGCGCACAGCACGACGTGGATCGAGCTCGCGCTGCCGTGGCGCGACGATCTGGTCGGCGTGCCCGAAACCGGCGTGCTCGCCTCGGGACCGATCATCAGCCTGCTCGACAACGCGTGCTCGATGGCGGTGTGGATCCGCCGCGGCGAGTTCCGCCCGCAGGTCACGCTCGACCTCAGGGTCGATTACGTCCGCGCCGCGGCGCCGGGGCAGGCGGTGGTGGCGCGCTGCGAGTGCTACCAGGTCAAGCGCAACGTCGCCTTTGTCCGCGGCCTCGCCCACGACGGCGATCTCGACGATCCGGTGGCGCACGCCGCGGGAACCTTCATGCTGATGGACGCGGCGCGATGAGCGAGCCGGAGGCGTTCGAGCTGCCGCCGTATGCGGCGGCGATGGGCATGGCGGTCGAGCGGTTCGAGGGCGGCGCGCCGGTGCTGGCGTTCGACTTCGCCGAGCGGGTGCTGGGAAGGCCCGGCTACCTCCACGGCGGCGCGCTCGGCGGGTTGCTCGAGATGGCGGCGATCGGCGCGCTGCGCGCCGAAATCTCCCGGCGCGGGTCCGGGAGCCGGGTCAAGCCGGTCAACGTCACGGTCGAGTTCCTGCGCGGCGGGACCGCGCAGCGCACGTTCGCGATCGGCCGGGTGGTGCGCGCCGGGCGCCGCGTCGCGCACGTTACCGCCGAAGCGTGGCAGGACGATCCCGGCAAACCGATCGCCACCGCGCTGATGAACGTGCTGCTGACCGAGCGCGCCGCTTAGCGCCGCAGCACCACGACCACGCCATGGTCGGGTCGCGGATCGTCGAGCGTGCGCCGCTCGGCGTCGGCGCGGGCGCGGGTCAGGATCGCGGGCGGAACGGCACCATCATGGCGGATCACGTCGGCGGTTCCGAGCAGCCGCGCCTGGCGCAAGGTCAGGTCGTCGGGATCGTCGCTCGCCACGACGAAGTCGTGCACCGTGGCGACCGGAACATCGGCATTGTCGAGCCAATGCTCCACCGCATCCGCATCGTGGTCCGCGAGCAGGTCGAGCGCACCGCCCGCCGATACCGCCGCATCGAGCACACGGCGGCGTTCGTCCGGATCGGGCAGCCGCCGCTTGATCCGGTCGCGCGCCTCGCCGATCAGCGTCGCCAGCCGGCCGATGCTTTCGGGCAGCCATTCCTCGAGCCGCAGGCGCAGCGCTTTGGTCAGCCCCGCCGAGACGCCGCCGCTGCCGATCGCGACGAGCATCGGCCCGCGCTCGAGCAGCGAAGGCGTGGTGAAGTCGCACAACTCGGGGCGGTCGACGACGTTGACCAGCACTCCCCGCGCCCGCAGCCGCGCCGCGGCGGTTTCGTCCGCCTCGGCCGCGCCGAACGCAACAAAGGCCAGCTTGGCGGCGTCATCGTCCTCCCCCGCGACCGCCGCGCCCGCGCGCTCGATCAGGCGTCGCTTGGCCTCGGCCGCGGCTCCCTCGCCGAGCACGATCACCCGCCGCCCCGCGACGCGGTGGAACAACGGCAGGCTGTGCATCAGTCCTCGAGCCACTCGGGCACGCGCTCGGCGGCGAGGATCGTCTCGGGCTCGATCCGCTCGGCGACGACTGCGAAACGGCTCGCGTCGACCATCACCTCGGGCACCAGCGCACGACTGTTGTACGTGCTCGCCATCGTCGCGCCATAGGCTCCGGCGGTGCGGAACGCGGCGAGGTCGCCCGCGGCGACGGTGTCGATCGCGCGGCCCATGGCGAAGGTGTCGGACGATTCGCACACCGGGCCGACGATGTTCGCGGTCATGCGTCCCCCGTCACACCGCACCGCGACGAAATCGTGGAACGCGTCGTACAGCGCCGGACGCGCGAGGTCGTTCATCGCCGCGTCGACCACCACGAACGGAGCCGACGCGCCGGGCTTGACCCGGATCACCCGCGTCAACAGCACCCCCGAGTTGCCCGCGATCACGCGCCCGGGCTCGAACATCAGCGTCGCGTCCCAGCCGCGGGTGACGCGATCGACCATGGCAGCGTAGGCGTCGGGGCTCGGGTAAACGTCGTCGGCGCGGTACGGCACGCCGATCCCGCCGCCGAGGTCCATCCGCGGCACCGCGTGGCCTTGGTCGCGCAGTTCGCGCATCAGCGCGCCCATCCGTTCGAACGCGGCCTCGAGCGGATCGAGGCTGGCGAGCTGGCTGCCGATGTGCACCGCCAGGCCCTGCATCGCCAGGCCCGGCAGCGCCGCGAGCCGATCGTAGATCGCGCAAGCGCGGTCGTAAGGCACGCCGAACTTGTTCTCGGCCTTGCCGGTCGAGATCTTGCCGTGGGTGCCGGCGTCGACGTCGGGATTGACGCGCAGCGCGGCGTGCGCGGTGAGCCCGCGCGCCCCCGCGACCGCCGCGAGCTCGACCCCTTCCTCCTCCGATTCGAGGTTGAACTGACCGACGCCGGCGTCGAGCGCGCGCGCCATCTCGCGCTGGGTCTTGCCGACCCCCGAGAAGACGATCGCCTCCGCGCTCATCCCGGCGGCGAGCGCGCGCTCGAGCTCACCGCCCGAGACGACGTCGGCGCCGTAGCCCTCGGCGGCGAGCACCTTGAGCACCGCGAGGTTGGGGTTGGCCTTGATCGCGTAGGCGAGCCGCACGTCGGGAAGGATCGCCAACGCGTCGCGGAACACCCGCGCGTGCCGCGTCAGCGTGGCGCGCGAATAGACGTAGACCGGCGTCCCGATCGCCTCGGCAATCGCGGGCAGTGGCACGTCCTCGGCGTGAAGCACGCCGTCGCGATAAGCGAAATGATCCATGCGGGGCCCGTCCTAGGTCCCGGGGTTGCCGGCGTCGACCTCCGGCGGCA
>DATLDS010000214.1:0-2807 GCA_035525735.1 Novosphingobium sp. | reverse complement strand
CGATACAACCATCACCTGATAGGGTGATGGCTCCAGCGCGCGAAAATCGCGGTCGGCAGCAGGCGTCCGTCCTGCCCGTCCTCGCGCACCGCGAGGTCGCCGAACTCGATCCGACCCGGCAAGTGCGACAGCGCCTCGTCGAGCAGCCCGGCCAGCGCCAGCGCGCTCATCCGCACCGCGTAGACGGTGAGGAACAGGAAGCGGCTGTCGGCGTCGAGCAGCCGCGCGCAATTGCCGATAAGCGGCGCCAGGTGCTCCTCGAGCCGCCACACTTCGCCTTCGGGCCCGCGTCCGAACTTGGGCGGGTCGAGGATGATCCCGTCGTAGCGTTTGCCCCGGCGCACCTCGCGCGCGGCGAACTTGGCGGCGTCGTCGACGATCCAGCGCATCGGGCGGTCGGCCATGCGCGCCAACGCGGCATTGTCGCGCGCCTGCGCGACCGATTTCTTCGAGGCATCGACGTGGGTGACCGGGCCGTGCGCGGACAGGGCCTGCGTGCCGACGCCGGTGTAGCCGAACAGGTTGAGCGTTTGCGCGTCGCGGCACCCTTCCAGCCGCTGCGCCATCCACTCCCACACTGGGGCCATGTCGGGGAAGAAGCCGAGGTGGCGGAACGGGGTGCATTGCGCGGTGAACCGGACGTCACCCCAGGCCAGCGGCCAGCCCTCGCGCGGGACCGGCCGGGCGAAGTGCCAGCGCCCGCCGCCGTCCTCGTCCGAGGCGGGAACGAACTCGCCGTCGGCGTCCCACTCGGCGAGGCGCGGTGCCCACAGCGCCTGCGGCTCGGGCCGGATGAAGCGGTAGGCGCCGTATCGCTCGAGCTTGCGCCCGCCGCCGCTGTCGACCAGCGCATAATCGGCCCAGCCCTCGCCGGCCATGATCAGCGGGGTGAGCGAAAGCTCGGCCATCAGGCCTTCGGAGCCGCGCGGGCGGCGACGTATTCGGCGACCGCGGCGTAGTCGCCCGGCAACTCGGCGCATAATTCGGCGCGCTCGAACAAGTCGCCGACGCGCGCGGGAAGCGCCGGCCGCCGGCCCGTCGCGCGTTCGACCGCGTCGGCGAACTTGGCGGGATGCGCGGTCGCCAGCGTGACGATCGGCACGTCCGCCTCGAGCCCCGCCTGCGCGCGCGCCGCGTGCAGCGCGCAGGCGGTATGCGGGTCGACGATCTCGCCCGCGGCCTCGCACGCCCAGCGCATCGCCTGCGCCATGTCGCCGGCATCGGCCCGCGCCGAGCGGAACAGAGCGGCCGCGCCCTCGCGCTGAGCATTCGTCAGCCGCATCGCGCGCGTCGCCTCGAACCCGGCCATCTGCGCGGCGAGCGCGGCCCCGTCGCGCCCACCGAGGTCGAACAGCAATCGCTCGAAGTTCGACGAGACCTGGATGTCCATCGACGGCGACGCGGTCGGGGTGACCGCTCCGGCCGAATAGTCGCCGCTCGCCAGCGCGCGGTGGAGAATGTCGTTGACGTTGGTCGCCACCACCAGCCGTTCGATCGGCAGGCCCATCCGCGCGGCGACGTAGCCCGCGAAGACGTCGCCGAAGTTGCCCGTCGGCACGCTGAACGCGACCCGGCGATGCGGCGCGCCGAGTTGGAGCGCGGCGGCGAAATAGTAGACGACTTGCGCCATCAGCCGCGCCCAGTTGATCGAATTGACCGCGGAAAGGCGGAATCGGCCAGCCACGTCCGGGTCGGCGAACATCGCTTTCACGATGGCCTGGCAGTCGTCGAAGCTCACGCCGTCGAGCGCGATGTTGTGGATGTTGGAGGCGTTGACCGTGGTCATCTGGCGGCGCTGGACGTCGCTGACCCGCCCCTTCGGGTGGAGCATGAAGATATCGACGTTGGCGCGACCGGCGACAGCGTCGATCGCCGCCGAGCCGGTGTCGCCGCTGGTCGCGCCGACGATCGTCAGGTGCTCGCCGGGGCGGCGCGCGAGGAATTCCTCGAACAGCAGGCCCAGGAGCTGGAGCGCGATGTCCTTGAAGGCCAGCGTCGGCCCGTGAAACAGCTCGAGCAGCCAGTGGCGCTCGTCGAACTGCCGGAGCGGGGTCACCGCGGCGTGCGCGAAGCGGCTGTAGGCCGCCTGGCAAAGCTCGAGCAGCCGCTCGGGCGTCAGGCTGTTGCCGACGAACGGCTGCATCACCTTCTGGGCGAGCTCGGCATATGCCAGCCCGGCCCACGAGGCGATCTCGGCTTCGGCGAACTCGGGCCATTCGCGCGGCAGGTAGAGCCCGCCGTCGCTCGCCAGCCCCGCCAGCGTGACGCCCGCGAAATCGAGCGTCGGGGCAGTCCCGCGGGTGCTGACGTAGTCCATCGGCGGCGCGCTAGCCCCCGTCCCGCTCTCCGGCAAGGCGCTTGCGCAGCGCGAGGAGGTAAACGACCGCGGCGGTGATCGCGAAGAAGAACCACTGCACCGCGTAAGCCAGATGGTTGTTGGACACGTCGCGCGGATCGGGTCGCGCGCTCGGCTCGAGCCCGGCGAGCGGGGGTGCCGCGATCAGCCGCGCGCCCAACGCCCCGCCCGGCGCGATCTCGCCGAGCGCCTCGCCGCCGTCCCAGCGCGCCGCGGTGCGCGGGTCGCGCGACCAGCCGAGCACGACCTCGGCCTCGCCCCCGCCGTCAAGCGCGCAACGCGCGGTGTGCGCCCATCCGGTCTCGCCGGTGAAGCTGTGCCCCGCGGTCGCGCCTTGCGCGAGCACGCGCTCGCAGACGATCCGGCTATGGCGGAACAGCGCGGTCTCGCGCTCGGTCGCGTCGCGCGGCCAGGGCACCGCCGAGGACAGCGATTGCGCCGCTTCGTAGCG
>DATLDS010000212.1:0-2741 GCA_035525735.1 Novosphingobium sp. | reverse complement strand
GAACATCGCCGGCGGACTCGCGGGGGCGGCGTTCGTCGCCTACCTCTCGTCGATCACCTCGAAGAGCCACGCCGCGGTGCAATACGCGCTGCTTTCGTCGCTGACCTTCCTGGTCGGCTCGCTGGGGCGCGCGGCGCTCGGCGAGAAGATCGACAGCGGCGGCTATGCCCCGGTGTTCTTCATGACCGCCGCGCTCGGGCTGATCGCGGTGGGCTTGTGCGTGCTCGAATGGATAAGGACGTCGCGCACCCCTCAGCCGGGCGACTCGCCGTTGGCCGCGAGCACCGTTCCGGCGAGGTAAAGCGAGCCCGCGATCAGGACGTCGCCGGGGGCAGAAAGCTGGCGTAGGGCGATGGCGACGTCGGGCGCGGAGCCGGCATTTCCAAACGCTTGCGCCGGGTGCGATTCGTGGCCGGGGATCGGCACGACCGTCACGCTCGCCAGCCGGTCCTCCAGCGGGCCGACGATCGCTGCGGGGTTCTTGTTGGCGAGCATTCCTATAACGAGGTGCAGCGGATCGGCTGACGCGAAATGCGCGGCGAGCGCTTCTCCCGCGTCGGGGTTGTGCCCGCCGTCGAGCCATACCGTCCGTCCGGGAACCATCGCGGTCAGCGCACCCGATCCGAGCCGTTGCAGCCGTCCGGGCCAGCGCGCGGCACCGATTCCCGCCGCCATCGCCCCGGGGGAAACCTCGAGCGCATCCTGATGCCGCAGCATCGCCACCGCGAGCGCGGCGTTGTCGGCCTGGTGCGCACCGGCGAGCGCGGGGAGAGGCAGGTCGAGCGCGCCGCGCGCGTCGCGGTAGACGATGCGCTTGCCGATCCCGGCGAACCAGTCGAGCCCGCGCATCGCCGGCCGCGCGCCCGCGGTCATCGCGGCATCGATCACCGCCTTGGCCGCGCCCAGCGGGTAGGCCTGCGTCACCAGCGGCACCCCCGGCTTGGCGATTCCCGCCTTCTCGAACGCGATCCGCGCGAGCGGCTCGGCCGGCACGCCGTCCTCAGGCGTGAGGAGGTACGCCTCGTGATCGATACCGAGGCTGGCGATGCCGCAGACGACGGGCGTTTCGACCACGTTGGTCGCATCGAACCGCCCGCCCAAGCCGACCTCGATCACGCAAGCGTCGGCGGGCGCGCGCACGAACGCGAGGAACGCCGCGGCGGTCGAGACCTCGAAGAAGCTCGGGCCTAAGTCCTCGCTGGCATCGAGGACTTCCTCGAGCAGTGCGGCGAGCGTCGCGTCGTCGATGAGCCGCTCGGCGAGGCGGATGCGCTCGTTGAAGCGGACGAGGTGCGGGCTGGTGTAGGCGTGGACGCTCAGGCCCTGCGCCTCGAGCATCGCGCGCAGGAACGCGCAGGTCGAGCCCTTGCCGTTGGTCCCGGCGACATGGAGCACCGGCGGCAGGGTGCGCTGGGGATCGCCTAGCCGGGCGCAGATCGCGCGGATGGTCTCGAGCCCGAACCGCCCCTGCGGCAGCGACAGCGCGCCGAGCCGATCGAGCTGCGCCTGTACCGCGGCGTCGGACGAAGTGGCGAAGTCTCTCACGCTATGCGCGTCAGGCCGCGCGGGCCTCCGGCGCCAGATAATCGATTAGCCGCGCCAGTTCGTGCTTCAGCGCGCTGCGCGGGACCACGCGGTCGATCATGCCGTGGTTGTAGAGGTATTCGGAGCGCTGGAAGTCATCGGGGAGCTTTTCGCGGATGGTGTTCTCGATCACCCTCCGCCCGGTGAACGCCAGCGTCGCGCCGGGCTCGGCGAGGTGGACGTCGCCGAGCATCGCGTAGCTCGCCATCACCCCGCCCGAGGTCGGGTCGGTCAGCACGACGATATAGGGCAGCCCGGCGGCGCGCAGCATCGCGACGCCGACGGTCATCTTGGGCATCTGCATCAGGCTGAGGATGCCCTCCTGCATCCGCGCCCCGCCCGAGGCGGTGAGGATCACGTAAGCGCACCGAGCCTCGATCGCGGCGCGCACGCCGGCGATGAACGCCTCGCCCACCGCCATCCCCATCGACCCGCCCATGAAGGCGAAGTCCTGGACCCCGATCACCGCCGCGTGACCCTCGATCGCGCCCTTGGCGTGCGTCAGCGCGTCGGGGTGCGGATTGGCGAGGCGCGCCGCCTTGAGCCGGTCGGCGTATTTCTTGCTGTCGCGGAATTTCAGCGGGTCCTCGCGCACTTTGGGCGCGGAGAGCACTTCGAAGCCGGGATTGAACAGCTGCTCGAACCGCGCGTCGGCGCCGATCCGGCCGTGGTGCTCGCAGCGCGGGCAGACCGAGAGGTTCTCCTCGTACTCCTTGGTGAACAGCATCTCCTCGCAGCCCGGGCACTTGGTCCACAGGTTGTCGGGGATCTCGCGCTTGGGCGCGAACGGAAGCGCGTTGCGGACGCGGTTGAGCCAGCTCATGCACCAATCTCCTTGGGCGCCATTCGGCTTTCGTGGACCGCCTTGGCAAGCCCTTCGACGTAATCGCGGACCTTCCCGGGCGCTTCGGCCCCATGCGCCCCGACCAGCTCGACGATGGCCGAGCCGACCACCACCCCGTCGGCGACGCAGGCGATGGCGGCGGCCTGCTCGGGGGTGCGGATGCCGAATCCGACCGCGACGGGGAGGTCGGTGGCGGCCTTCAACCCGGCCACGGCTGTCTCGATGCTGCCCTGGACCGCCTGTTGCTTGCCCGTAATGCCCGCGACCGAGACGTAATAGACGAACCCGGACGAGCCTTCGAGGATCGTCGGCA
>DATLDS010000209.1:0-2281 GCA_035525735.1 Novosphingobium sp. | reverse complement strand
CTATACCGCGACCCCAATTGGATGACGGACGGACGGGATTTCAAGCATGACCACCCACGCGAGCAAAATGCTGATCATCGGCTCGGGCCCGGCGGGTATGTCCGCCGCGATCTATGGCGCGCGCGCGGGGATGGAGCCGATCGTGGTCCAAGGCCTCCAGCCCGGCGGCCAGCTGACGATTACCACCGACGTCGAGAACTACCCGGGCTTCCGCGATGTGATCCAGGGCTCGTGGCTGATGCAGGAGATGCAGGCGCAGGCCGAGCACGTCGGCACGCGGATGCTGTGGGACACGATCGTCTCGGTCGACCTCGACGGCGCGCCGTTCCGCGCGGTCGGCGACGGCGGCGACGTCTACGAGGGCGAGACGCTGGTGATCGCCACCGGCGCGCAAGCCAAGTGGCTCGGCGTGCCCGGCGAGGCCGAGTTCGGCGGCAAGGGCGTCTCCGCTTGCGCAACCTGCGACGGGTTCTTCTACCGCGGCAAGAAAGTCGCGGTGATCGGCGGCGGCAACACCGCGGTCGAGGAAGCGCTGTACCTCACCCACCACTCGAACGACGTCACGCTGATCCACCGCCGCGACCACTTGCGCGCCGAGCGCATCCTCCAGGACCGCCTGTTCGCGCATCCAAGCATCAAGGTGCTGTGGAACAAGCGGGTCGAGCGCTTCACCGGCGACCTCGGTGGGGCGGGGCTGACCGGGCTCGACCTGGTCGACACCGTCACCGGCGAGGCCAGTACGTTCGCGACCGAAGGCGCGTTCGTCGCGATCGGCCACGCGCCGGCGACCGAGCTGTTCAAGGGCCGGCTGGCGATGAACGATTCGGGCTACCTCGACGTCGAGCCCGGCACGCCCAAGACCGCGATTCCCGGGGTGTTCGCCTGCGGCGACGTCATGGACCACGTCTACCGCCAGGCGGTGACCGCCGCGGGCACCGGCTGCATGGCCGCACTCGACGCCGAGCGGTTTCTGGCGGAGCGCGAGTTCGCGGCGCAGAAGGAAGCGCTGGCGGCGGAGTAGGGGCGCGGGCTTCGACATGCTCAGCTCGAGCGGATGATTTGTATTTTTGCCAACCCCACTCAGCCAGAGCTTGTCGAAGGCCACGCGCTGGCGGTCGCCCGCTAACGCTCCTTAGCCAACGCCTCGACAAGCCGCTCGAATAGCCATTCCCTGTCCGCCTCGCCCGAAAAGCTGTGCGAGGCGCTGGGAAACGAATGCACGCGCTCGTCGCCGATCGGCCAGGCGGAAGCGAACAGCGCGGCGGTGCGGTCGCGGCTGGCGAGGAGGATGGCGACATTTCCGTTGAACGCGGCAAGGCCGTCCCGCATCTGCTTCACCAGCGACGAGGCGGGCGGCGGGGACACCGCCCGTCTGAGCCCGGCGACGAGCTTGCGCAAGTTCACGCCGCCGCTCAATAATCTGCCCCATTCGCTTGGATCAGCGAGTTTTTTGAGATAGCGATGCCGGATCGCCGTGGGCGCTTGCGCGTCGTCGCCGGCGTCGTCGAGAACCCACGGATTGGCCAGCACCAAGCCGTCGACTTTCAGCTCCGCGCCGAACAGCATCAGCGCACTGGCCGCGTCGCAATTGCCGAACGCGGTGACGCGCGCGAGCCGCGGGCAAGCCTCGCGAAACGCGCCAAGCGCCGCCGCGATATCGGCTTTGGCGGAGCGGAACCCGCGGTTCTCGCCCCCGCTGTCGCCCACCCCGCGGCGGTCGAAGCGCAGCACCGGGTACCCGGCGGCGGCGAGCCGCGCGGCAAGCTGGGCTTGCCCGGCCCATGCGCCGCTGCGGACCTCGTTGCCGCCGCTGACGAGGAGCAAGCCGCCGGCGCCCTCCGCGTGATCGAGCGTTGCGGCGAGCATCGAGCCTTCGCACTCGAACGCGATCGTCCGCCGCGTCACGCCGCCATCTCCGCCGCGATCAAACCCGCCAGACCCTCGGCCATGGCTGGGTCGTCGCCCGGCTCGGTTCGCAGCCACAGCGCGCTGCCGGGGATCGTGTCGAGCGCCAACTCGATCTGTTTCGCGTCATCGGCCAGTTCGGCACTCTCGAGATCGCGCACCATTCGCGCGCCCAGCCGATAGCCGGCGAGCTCGATCCCGTGCTCGCGCGCGGTCGCCAGCAACGCGTCGGAGGTCTCGGCGCGCCCGGCCTCCTTGCTCGCGACGATCCGTGCGCGGATCAGCTGGCGCAGCGCGGAGGCGCCCGCGAGCGGCGCCAGCCGCCAGCCCGGCAGCTCGGGCGCGAGCGTCGCGCCGCCGCGCACGCCGAGCACTC
>DATLDS010000057.1:0-2914 GCA_035525735.1 Novosphingobium sp. | reverse complement strand
GCGATGATGCAGGACGGCAAGGCGCTTCAGGCGGGCACCTCGCATTACCTCGGCACCACCTTCGCGGCTGCCGCGGGCATCCGCTACCAGGACCGCGAGGGGAGCCAAGCGCTGTGCCACACGACCTCGTGGGGCGTTTCCACCCGGCTGATCGGCGGCGTGATCATGACCCACGGCGACGACGACGGCTTGCGCGTGCCGCCGCAGATCGCGCCGTGGCAGATCGTGCTGCTGCCGATGCTGCGCGAGAACGACGGCGACGCCGCGCTGCTCGAATACTGCGAGGCGCTCAAGGCTGAGCTGGCCAAGCTGTGGTCGCTCGGCGAGCCGGTGCGCGTGCTGCTCGACAAGAAGCCGGGCAAGGCGACGCAAAAGCGCTGGGCGTGGGTCAAGAAGGGCGTACCGCTGATCCTCGAGATCGGCGGGCGCGACGTCGAGGCTGGCCAGGTCTCGGTGCTGCGCCGCCACCGCTTGTGGCGCGACGACGGCAAACCCGATTTCCATGGCGTCGAGCACGGCGAGTTCATCGCCGCCGCCGCCGAGGAGCTCGAGTGCATCCAGCGCGAGCTGTTCGACGAAGCCCGGGTCCGCCGCGACGCCAACATCCGCCGCGACATCTCGAAGTTCGACGAGCTCGCCGCGTTCTACGCCGAGGACGCGCCGTTTCCGGGCTGGGTCGAGCTCGCCTGGTCGCGCCCGACGGGCGCCGCGCTCGACGCGGTCGCGGCCCGGCTCAAGACGCTCAAGCTGACGATCCGCAACGCGCCGGTCGGCGGCGATCCGGTGAGCGGGACGTGCCCCTTCACCGGCGAGCCCGCGGTGGAACGGATTTACGTCGCGCGCGCTTACTAGCGTGACCGGGGATGATGAGTGCCATGCGTAAACTGCTGATCGTTCTCGCCCTCCTGGCCGCTCCCGCCGCCGCGCAAACCGATCCCGCCGCCGCGATCTCGGAGGCCCGCCTGCGCGCCGACGTCACCAAGCTGGTTTCGTTCGGCACGCGCCACACGATGTCCGACCAGGTGAGCAAAAAGCGCGGGATCGGCGCGGCGCGGCGCTGGGCCGAGGCCGAGCTGCGCAAGACGAGCAAGGCGTGCGGCAATTGCCTGACGATCGCGCTGCCCGAGAAGATGGTCACCGGCAATCGCGTACCGACGCCGACCCGCCTCGTCGACGTCGTCGCGATCCAGCGCGGGACCGAGCGGCCGGGCGAGGTGGTGATCGTCCAGGGCCACATCGACAGCCGCGTCTCCGACGTGATGAACGCGACCGCCGACGCGCCCGGCGCGAACGATGACGCCTCGGGCACGACCCTCGTGCTGGAAGCGGCGCGCGTGCTGTCGCAGCGCAAGTATCCGACCACGATCGTCTACGCGGTGCTGTCCGGCGAGGAACAGGGGCTGCTCGGCGGGCAGCTTTTGTCCGAATACGCCGCGCAACAGGGCTGGACGATCAAGGCGGTGCTCAACAACGACATCGTCGGCGGCTCGCGCGGCTCGGACGGCGTGGTCGACGACAGCCATGTCCGCGTGTTCTCCGAGGGGCCGCGCGGCGATGCCGACGATAGGCTGCGCGCCTCGGCCCGCCGCGACGGCGGCGAGAACGACAGCCCGGGGCGCAACTTGTCGCGCTGGCTTGCTCTGCTTGCCGAAAACGATGGGAGCGCGGGCCTCGACGTCCGCCAAGTGTGGCGCGCCGACCGCATGGGCCGCGGCGGTGACCAGCTCCCGTTCCTCGAAAAAGGCTATCCGGCGGTGCGCTTCTCGGTCGCGATCGAGGACTACGAGCACCAGCACCAGGACTTGCGCGTCGAGAACGGGATCAAGTACGGCGACACGGTCGACGAGATGGACTTCGCTTATCTCGCCAAGGTCGTGCGGCTCAACGTCCGCGCGCTCGCCGCGCTTGCCGCCGCTCCGCTGCCGCCCGCCGCCACCGCCGAGGCCGCCGTCCAGACCTTCACCGACGTCAAGTGGGCGGCCTCGCCTGGAGCGGCGACCTACTCGGTATGGCGTCGCCGCACCGATGCGCCGTATTGGGAGGAAGCGCCGGTGATCGCGAACGTGGTCGCGACCAGCGCCCGGCTCGAAGGGGTGCGCGGCGACGACTGGGTATTCGGGGTCAGCGCCAAGAGCGCCGGCGGGCACGAAAGCCCGGTCGCCTCGGCGGTCCCCGGCGGCGCGTTCATGCCGCTGGCCAAACCGTGAAGCCCGCGCCGGGGCTGCCCACGCGCCGGCAAGTGCTCGATTTCCTCGCGTCCTCGCCGGCCGCGGCGGGCAAGCGCGAGATCGCCAAGGCGTTCGGCCTCAAGGGCAACGAGAAGATCGAGCTCAAGGCATTGCTGCGCGACATGGCCGACGAGGGCCTGATCGACGGCGAGAAGCGCGCGTTTCACCGGATGGGCGGGGTGCCGCGCGTGACCGTGCTGCGCGTGGTCGAGATCGAGGACGGTCAGCCGATCGCAATCCCCGATGCGTGGCGCCCCGACGACGGCTCGCCGCCGCCGCGACTGCGCATCAAGGACCGCAAGGGGCACAGCGCGCTGCGCAAGGGCGACCGCGTCCTCGCGCGCACCGAGGAAGCGGGAGCGGGGTGGATCGCGCACCCGATGAAGAAGCTCCCCGCGGCGGCCGACCAGCTGCTCGGCGTGATCGAGCTCGACCGCAGCGGCAAGACCTGGCTCGCCCCCGTCGACAAGCGCGTGCGCAGTTCCGCGCCGGTCGCCGACCTCGGCGGCGCCGAGGCGGGCCAGCTCGTGCTCGCCGAGCCGGCGGGGACGGGCCCGCGCTCAGGGATGAAGGTCACCGAAGTGCTCGGCGACCCGCTCGCGCCGCGTGCTTACAGCCTGATCGCAATCCACAAGCACGGCATCCCGCACGTGTTCGCGGCCGAGACGGTCGCCGAAGCTCACGCC
>DATLDS010000172.1:0-7643 GCA_035525735.1 Novosphingobium sp. | reverse complement strand
AGCAAGCCCTGTGTTCTCTTCACGATGCGATCCCCTTGCGATGGCGCGAGGCATCGAATCGCCTCGTCGCTCACGCACTAGGGCAGCGCCGTGACAGTTTGTTTTCGCGGATGTGACGGTTCGGATGACGATCGCGTGACGATCGAAAGATAGCGCGATGAGCGTTGTCCGACGCCGAACATTTCAGTTTTGTGACAATGTTGCAGTTTTGTTGCGCTCGCGGCGGTGGCGCGTACCATGGCGGCAAGAAAAGAGCTTCGCCGGGAGAGAGCGTCGATGGCGTCCGTTTTGCTGCTTGCTGGCCTTCTGATGGCTCAGGCCCCGGCCTCGATCACCGTCGAGGCGCCGCTCGGCGATGGCGAGATCGGTTATCGCGAGCTCGCCGCGCAGCGCCCAGCCGAGGCGCAGGCGCGCATCGCCGCCAACCGCTCGCTCGACGCCGACGACCCCGCGGCCCTGATCAACCTGGGGACCGCGATGGCCCGGCAGGGCGAAGCGAAGAAGGCCGCCGACTGCTATCGCGCCGCGATCGCCAGCCGCCAACGCTACGATCTCGAGCTGGCCGACGGCACCTGGATGGATTCGCGCGCCGCCGGACGCCTGGCGAAGCGGATGTTGAAGGATCACCGGGTCTTGGCGCTCCGATAACAGAAAAGTCTCGCGACTGCGGCGAGGGTTCGAATCCCCTCGCCCGCTCCATTGTTTTCGCTGGCCGATCGCGTCGGCGCTGTGCACGGGCCGTCAGATGTAGCCCAGCGCGCGCGCCATCGGCACCGCCGCCGACAGTTTGGCCTGCGCCGCGAGCGCATCCCCGCTTTCCAGCGCGGCGAGCGCGCCTTGCAGGGCTTCGGTCAACTCGGCGGGTTGGGGTTGCTGCTGCGGGTCGAGCATAACGCGGATCGCGTCGCCCGCCTGGTCGATCGCCTCGCGGGCGTGATGGCAGGCGATCAGCGGCCAGGCCGCCAGCCATTTGACCTGGAACGGCAAGGGCTTCAAGGCGGCGAACGTCTCCGCGGCGAGGCGCTCGGCTTCCTCGAGACGTCCCTCGCGCCCCGCCAGCCAGGCCAGGTTGGCGCGCGCCAGCATTGCATAGAGCGGCATCCGCGCCTTGTCGGCGCCGACGAGCGTCAGCTCCGCCCAATAGCGCGCGCCTTCGAGATCGCCGCGCTTGCGCTGGATAAGCCCCAGGTAATTGTCCGTCATCACCCGCCATTCGGTGTCGCCGGTGTGATCGAGCTGTTCGAGCACGAACTTGAAATCGGCCTCGGCCGAATCAAGATCTGCCCGCCACATGTGGCAGCACGCGACGAGGAAATAGGCGCGCGTCAGAACGCCGGGATCGCCGCTGCGCCGGGCCAGATCGGTCGCATAGTGGGCGCAAGCGAGCGTCGCATCCGAGATATCGAGGTTCTCTTCGCGAAAGGCGATCAGCACGACGCCGTTGAAGTATCGCGATTTCTGGGCCGCGCTCGCGTGCTCGTCGATCTCCGGCCGCGCGGCGTCGGCGAACTTGCGCAACAGCTCGGCATCGCCCGCCCAATAGCATGCCCACAGCCGTTCGATCTGAAACTCGATCCGCTCGTCCCACCAGGCCGCGGTGCGCAACTCGATCGGCGTTTCGTCGAGCGCCGCGTTGGCCTTGACGGCACTTTCCAGCGCTTCGGCGCTCAACCGCTGCGAGGTTAGGCTCATCCCGTATTTGCGGTGCACCGACGCGCGCAGAATCGCGTCGTGCGTGCCCAGCAGCGAAAGCGCCGTTTCGTATTGCGCTCGCGCCGCCGCGTGATCGCCGTTCTGCCTGAGGATGTCGGCTTGACCGATATGCGCTTCGGCCATCGCGCAGCAGTCCTCGTCGGCAACCTCGCCATGATCGCAGGCGCCGAGCTGCTCGAGCGCGTTGACGTAGCAATTGCGCGCCTCCTCGTACGCGAACACCACCGAGGCGCGCCGCGCCGCGAGCAGATAATATTGCGCCGCCTTGCGCGGTTCGCCGGCGTGGCGGAAGTGCAGCGCCAGCGCCGGGGCAAATTCCTCGCTGCGGTCTCCGAAATAGGACTCGATCGTTTCGGCGATCGCGCGGTGGATTTGCGCGCGGCGCTTTTCGAGCAGGCTGCCGTAGACCACCTCCTGCGTCACCGCGTGGTGAAAGACATAGGCGCTATCGGCCTGATCGAGCTGGTAGGCCGTGTTCTTGTGCACGAACTCGCGATCCTCGAGCAGCATGAGCTGATCGTGGAGCTTGGCCGGCTGAACTTGGCCGCCCTCGTGGACGAACGCGAGCAACCGCAGCAGAAAGCTTCGCCCGATCACCGACGCGGTCTGAAGCGTCGATTTGGAGCCGCCCGGCAGCCGGTCGACGCGCGCCATGATGATGCCTTGGAGCGTCGTCGGGATCGCGGTCGCGGACATCGTCGGTTGCGACACCAGGCGCCCGTCCTCGACCGCGAGCGCGCCGGTCTCGACCAGCGAGCGGAGCAGTTCCTCGAGGAAGAACGGATTCCCCTCGGAGCGCTCGTGAAGGAACTCCAGGCTTTCCGGCGGCAGCGTTTCACATTTCAGGAAATTGCGCATCAGGTTGGCGCTGGTGCTGGTGTCCAGCGGATTGAGCCGCAGCGTCTGAAGCGGAAGATCGCCACGGTCGAGCCCGAGCTCGGACAGCGCCTCGGAGCGCGACGTGAGGATCAGCAGCACGCCCTGCGCGGCGGCCGCGTCGATCAGGTGACGAATGAGCTGGACCGACACCGGATCGAGCCAGTGGACATCCTCGAAGCACAACGCGAGGGGCTTGCCTCCCCGCGACGCTTTCACGAACCGGAGAAATGCCTGCGCGATGCGCGGCTTCAACGCCTCGGCCGAAACCGATTGGGTAAACCGCAAGGCGATTTCGTCGGGCACCAGCCCGACGATCGCGGCGAGGTGCGCGTAAGTTTCCTCGGCGAGGTCCGCGATCCTCGCGCGGCATTCGTCGAGCAGCATCCGCGCGAGATCGGCGGGATCGGTGTCGATGGTGGCGCCGATCAGGTGAAGCAGGATGGTTCGCTCGGTCGCGTAGCTGGCGTTTTGCGCGTACGATTGGGCGCGGCCTTGCACCCAGAACAGATCGGGCTCGACGGTCAGCCGCGTCTCGCCGATCAGGCGGCTCTTGCCGACCCCGGCGTCGCCGGCGATCAGGATCGCCGACCCGGCTCCGCCCGCGCAGAGCTTGCTCGCCGCCTCGACGAGGACGCGCAACTCGGTCTCGCGCCCCACCATCGGCGTGTCGAAGCTGGAGGCGTTCGGGCTGAGGTAGGTCGGGCTCTTGTGGCCGATCAGCCGAAAGATCGGCACCGCCGCCTCGCGGCCCTTGAGCGGAATCGCGTCGAGCGCCTCGAAATCGAACTCGTTGCGCGCCAGCCGGTGGGTTTCCGGCCCGACGAAGATTTCGCCGCGCTTCGAAAGATCCTGGAGCCGCGCGGCGACATTGACCGCGTCGCCGATCACCGAATAGTCGCGCCGCCCGGCCGATCCGATCTCGCCCGCGATCACCTCGCCGGTATTGATGCCGAAATGCAGGCCGACCTCGACGCCGTTGGCGCGGTTGAAGGCGTCGAGCTTCTCGAGCATCGCGAGCGCCGCGTTGAGCGCGCGCGTCGCATCGTCCTCGCGTGCGATCGGCGCCCCGAACAACGCCATGATGGCGTCGCCGATGAACTTGTCGATCGTGCCGCCGTGCGCTTCGACCACCGGCACCAATTGCTCGAAGCAGTCGTTCATCAAGTTGCGGACGTACTCGGCGTCGCGCGCTTCGGACATCGCGGTGAAGCCCGACGTATCGGCGAACATCACGGTCACGAGCTTGCGTTCGCCCTGCGTGGTGAGCGAGCCGGGCGTGGCGTCCTCGAGCTGGCGCTTGAGCTCGGCGATCGCCGGGTCGACCACCGCGGCGCCGAGCAGACCGCGCTGCTTTTCGAGCGCGGCGATCGCGGCGAGCAACTCTGCAGGACTCGATTGCGGCTCCAAAGTCCTAACCCCCGCGCGGGAATTTGACAGGCCGGGAGGGCTTGTCAAGCAAGCGGAGCGGCGAGGCGCTCGGGCTTTGATATCCACTTGTCCGGCTTGTCTCGCGGCTCCGGAGCTTGCACCTAGGCGCGCGCGCCGGGGATAAGGAAAGCGGACCATGACACCGCACGACAGAAGCCTCCAGCCGGCGTACGCGGGCGACCTTTTCGGCGAGATGCACTTGTCGAGCGCGGCGCTCGCTCCCGCCGAAGGGGCGCGCGACCCGCTGTGGCCGGGGCTGGCCGTGTGCGGCACCACCAGCCTCGCCGCGGCCTGGTTGTCGGAGCATTACGGCTTCCCGATCATCCTGCTCGGCCTGCTCGTCGGGCTGGCGCTGAGCTTCCTCGGGCACGAGCCGCGGATGCAGCGCGGGCTCGACTTCGCCAGCCGCACGTTCCTGCGCTTCGGGATCGTGGTGCTCGGCTTCCAGGTGACGTTCGCGCAGATCGGCGCGCTCGGCCCGGTGCCGTTCCTCGCGTTGACGGTGGTGATGGCCGCCGCGTTCCTCGCCGGGCTCGGCGCGGCGCGGCTCGCCGGGCAGAGTGTCTACGCCGGCCTGCTCGCGGGCGGGGCGACCGCGATCTGCGGCGCCTCGGCGGCGCTCGCGCTGTACGGGGTGATCGGCAAGGCGCGGCTGAGCCAGGCGCAGTTCGCGCTGACCCTGGTCGGGGTCAGCCTGGCGAGCGCGCTGGCGATGTCGGTCTATCCGGTGATCGCCGGCGAGATGGGCCTCGACGACCGCCAGGCCGGGTTCCTGATCGGCGCCTCGATCCACGACGTCGCGCAGGCGATCGGCGGAGGCTTTGCTTTTTCCGACGCCGCGGGCAGCCACGCGACGATCGTCAAGCTCGCCCGCGTCGCGCTGCTCGCGCCGCTGGTCGCGTTGGTCTCGCTGGCGATCGGGCGCGGCGAGGACGGGGCCGCGGGCCAGCCGCTCTGGCGGCGCATGGCGCTGCCGTGGTTCATCGTCGCGTTCCTCGCCACGCTCAGCGTCAACAGCGTGGTGGCGCTGCCGCCGGGGCTGACCGCGGGGCTGCTGACCTTGTCGAAAGGCCTGCTGCTTCTCGCCGTCACCGCCACCGCGATGCGCTCGCGGCTCGAGCTGTTGCTCGACGAGGGCTGGCGCGCCTCGATCCCCACGCTCGCCGCGACGCTGGCATCGTTCGCCGCGGCGCTGGCGTTCGCCCGATGGATGCTGTGAGCGCGGCTTGTGAGGCCGAGGGGGCAATTCCGCTTGAGCTTTGGCCGCCCCGCCGCGTAGCCGTGATCCATTCGAGGAGACGACGCGGATGATGGCGGCGAACGACGGCAAGCCGATGCTCGAAGGGGTCAAGGTGCTCGACCTCACCTCGGTGGTGTTCGGGCCCTATGCGACGCAGATCCTCCACGACCTCGGCGCCGAGGTGATCAAGGTCGAGCAGCCGGTCACCGGCGACATCTCGCGCTGGCTCGGCCCGCCCGCGGCGACCCCGGGGATGAGCCCGACGTTCTTCGCGATCAACGGCGGCAAGCGCTCGATCGCGCTCGACCTGAAGGCGGCGGACGACCTCGCGACGATGCACGCACTGGTCGAGGCGTGCGACGTGGTCGTGCTCAACGTGCGCGGCAAGGCGCTTGAGCGGCTCGGGCTCGATTACGCCGCGGTCCGCGCGCGCAACCCGGGGATCGTCTACGTCCATTGCGTCGGCTTCGGCCAGGACGGGCCGTATGCCGATCAGCCTGCCTACGACGACGTGATCCAGGCCGCGACCGGCGCCGCCTCGCTGCTCAGCCGCGTCGACGGCGATCCGCGTTATCGCTATTTCCCCTCGCTGATCGCCGACAAGGTCTCGGGGCTGCACGCGGCTTACGCGGCGCTCGCCGCGATCGTCCACAAGCTGCGCACCGGCGAGGGCCAGCGGGTCGAAGTGCCGATGTTCGAGGCGTTCGCCCAGTTCATGCTGGTCGAGCACCTCGGCGGGCTGACGTACGAGCCGCCGAGCGGCCCGGTCTGCTATTACCGCCAGATCGACCCCGATCGTCAGCCGTTCCCGACCCGCGACGGGTTCATCTCGATCGTGCCCTACACCGAGGAATCGTGGCCAAAGCTGCTCAACGCGCTGGGCGCGGGCGGAGTGATCGAGGACGAGCGCTTCGCGACGCGCGAGGCGCGGATGGCGAACCTTTCGGCGCTCTACCGGCTGCTCGCCGAGCTCACCGCGGGGCGCACCACCGCCGAGCTCGAGGCGATCTGCGCGGCGCACGACTTGCCCGCGCGCCCCGCGCGCGACATCGCCGACATCCTCGGCGACGAGCACCTCACCGCGACGGGCTTCTTCACCCGCCGCGAGCACCCCAGCGAAGGGGCCTACGTCGAGATGGCGCACCCGGTGAAGTTCGCTGCCTGGCCGGCCCGCCCGCGTGGCCTGCCGCCGGGGCTGGGCGAGCACGGCGACGAAGTGCGCGGCGAGTTGGCCTAGCCCTCCACCTCGAATGAAATCTCGGCATGTTCGCGCAGGCGCTCGACCAGCCCTTCGCCGAGCAGCGCGCCGGGGGTCGAGACCCCGCCCGGGGCCTGGCATGACAAGAGCGCAATTCCGGTCTCGGCGAGCATCCGGCTGGTCGAGCCGTAGCCGGGGTCGTAGCGGCCCTTGACGCCGTAGCGCAACGTCTTGCCGTCGGGCCATTCGCCGACGAACAGCACGTCGTAGAAGCCGTTCTCGCGCTCTTCCGCGCTCGGGCCTTCGCCCGGCTGCGGCCCGCCGCCCCTGCCGAACGGCATCTTGAGCGCCTCGACCACCGCGTCGGCCGCCTTGCGCCCCATTTCGCCCGCGGTGGTCAGCATCATCTCGTCGTAGCGGAAGTCCTCGCCATACGGGTGGCCAAGCAGGAAGTTGGTGCGGTGGACGTTCTTGGTGTTGATCGTCGCCATGATGAACGGCGCGGCCCAGCGGCCGAGCTCGTCGTCGTATTCGGGGACCAGCCCCATCGGCTGGCCGGGCCCCTCGAAGCCCGGGGTCAGCGCGAACGGGTCCTGGAGCAGCAGGACGAGCTTGGGGTTGCGCGCGGCTGCCGCGACGGTCGCCTTGAGGCTCGCCGCGGTGCCGCCCGAAAACGTCCCCTGCATCGCCCGGACCCGGCCCTTCACGCGCGGCGCTGGGCTTCCGAAGCGCTTCGTTCCCTCCCGCTGCAACATCAGCACGCCGAGGTCGAACGGGATCGAATCGAACCCCGAGGAAAAGGCGATGCGCGCGCCGCTGGCCTTGGCCTGCGTGTCGTACTTGTCGATCATCTCGCGCATCCACGCCGGCTCGCCGCACAAGTCGGCGTAGTCGGTGCCGTGCGCGGCGCAGGCGGCGACCAGCGGCTCGCCATAGAGCTGGTACGGGCCGACGGTGGTGAGCACGACGCGCGTCTGGCCGACCATGCCCTTGAGGCTGGCGGGATCGTCGGCGTCGGCGACGATCAGCGGCGTCTCGGCGGGCGCGCCGACAAGGTCGCGCACCTCTTCGAGCTTGGCGCGATCGCGCCCGGCCATCGCCCATTCCGGGGCGTCCGCGCGGCCGCGATAGTGCGTCGCCAGATACTCGGCGACGAGGCGGCCGGTGTAGCCGGTCGCCCCGTAG
>DATLDS010000056.1:0-10792 GCA_035525735.1 Novosphingobium sp. | reverse complement strand
CAGTCCCCGTGCGATGACGTCCTGCGCGAGAGCCGCCGGCTCCCGGACGTTGATCAAGGCGCGTGCGTGACCCATCGACAGCCGCCCGTCTTCGACCATCGCCAGGACATCGGCGGGTAGCGCCAACAGCCGCATCAGGTTGGCGACATGGCTGCGCGACTTGTCGACCATCCGGGCGATCTCGGCCTGCGACAGCCCTTCGTCCTCGCTCAGCCGGTGGTAGGCCTGCGCTTCCGCGACCGGGTTGAGGTCTTCGCGCTGCAAGTTCTCGATCAGCGCCAGCGCGGTGACCTCGCGGTCGTCGAGCGCGCGGACGATCGCGGGGATCTCGTGCAGCCGCGCGCGTTGCGCGGCCCGCCAGCGGCGCTCGCCCGCGACCAGCTGATAGCGCCCGGAACCGAGCGGGCGGACGATGATCGGCTGGATCACCCCGCGCTGCGCGATCGACTGGGCGAGCTCGTCGAGCGAGGCTTCGTCGAAATGGCGCCGCGGCTGGCTCGGGTGCGGCTCGATCTCGGCCACCGCGAGCATAGCCAGGCCGGTCGTCCCGCCACCTCCCGCAGACCGAGCCAGCGGCTCCTCGCGGCCGGCCTCGCCCATCAGCGCGCCGAGCCCGCGGCCGAGCACCGCGGGGCGGCGCTTGGCGGCCGGTCCTTCGGGCTTGGGCGCCGAGATGCGGACCAGCTCGTCGTTGCTCATGCCGCCATCCTCCGTTCGGGCAAGCGCGCGATCAGCTCACGCGCGAGCGCCATGTAAGCCTGCGATCCCGCGCAGGCGTGGTCGTAGACGAGCGCCGGAAGACCGTGGCTCGGCGCTTCGGACAGCCGCACGTTGCGGGGGATCACGGTCTCGAAGACGAGCGGACCGAGGCACGAGCGGACGTCGTCGGCGACTTGGTCGGTCAGCCGGTTGCGGCGGTCGAACATCGTCAGCACCACCCCGACGATGCCGAGCGCGGGATTGAAACGTTGCTGGACCTGCTCGACCGTCTTGAGCAGCTGCGACAGCCCTTCGAGCGCGAAGAACTCGCACTGGAGCGGGACGAGCAGCGTGTCGGCGGCGGTCAGCGCGTTGAGCGTGAGCAGCCCGAGCGACGGCGGGCAGTCGATCAGGCAGACATCGTGTGAATGCGCGACAAGCGCGGTCTTGAGCCGTTCGGTGCGCTCGCTCACCGCGACCAGCTCGACCTCCGCGCCCGACAGATCGACCGTCGCGGGGACCAGGTCGAGCCCCGGTATCCGCGTCGGGCGCGCGATCCCGGCGAGCGGCCGCTGGTCGATCAGCAAGTCATAGCTCGATCGTTCGCGGTCGTTCGAGGGGACGCCGATCCCGGTCGAGGCGTTGCCCTGCGGATCGAGATCGACGAGCAGCGTATGCCAACCGGTCGCCGCGAGCGCGGTGGCGAGATTGATTGCGGTGGTGGTCTTGCCCACCCCGCCCTTCTGATTGGCGACCGCGATCCGGATCATGACGGAATTCCGCGCCCGACCAGCACCACCGAGTCGGCGTCGGTAAGGCTCGGTTTCACGTGGAACATCCGCTGCGTATTTCTTCCCATTTCGCGCAATTCATTCGCGCCGTTTCTTCCTTTGGGCAACAACCACAGCGTTTCGTCGGTGGAAAAGCGCGACGAAAGCAAGAGCAGGCGGTCGAGCGGCGCGAACGCCCGAGCCGAGATCACGCCCGCGGCGACGCGATCGATCCGCTCGAGCGGTTCGCCGATAACGGTGGCGCGGGGGGCAAACGCGGCGCGCGCACGCTTGAGCCACTCGACGCGGCGCTTTCGGCTTTCGACCATGATCAACGGCAAGTCCGGGCGCAGGATGGCGATCACCAAGCCGGGAAAGCCCGCGCCGGTGCCCAGATCGAGCCAAGGGGCAGTTGTTTCATGTGAAACATGCAGCAGCAGTTGCGCGCTGTCGGCGATGTGGCGCACCCAGACCTCGCCGAGCGATGCCGCCGAGACGAGGTTCTGAACCCGATTTTCCTCGCGCAGGGCCGCAACGAGTCGCTCGAGGGCCGTGATCGTCTCTCGCGTCGCGCCGAATGGACCGCCGAGCCAAGCGCGCGCCTCGGCTTCGTCCCGGATCACGCGGCGAGCGCGCGGGCGCGGGCGTGGACCAGCAGCACCGCGAGCGCCGCCGGGCTAATCCCGGCGACCCGGCTCGCCGCGCCGAGCGTTGCAGGGCGCGCGGCCACGAGGCGCTCGGCCATCTCGCGCGACAGCCCGGGGATCGCCGAATAGTCGAGCGCATCGTCGAGCGCGACGCCTTCGCTTGCGCGCAAGTCGCGCAGCTCGGCGTCCTGGCGCTCGACATACGGCGCGTAAGCCGCGTCCTCGGCCAGCTCGGCGACGAGGTCGGCATCCTCGATCGAAGCGAAGCCGTCGAGGCTCACTCCGGGCTGGCGCAGCCATTCGCGCCATGCGCGCGGAGCGCCTCCGTTCGCGCCTGCTTCGCCCGCGCTGACTTGGCGGTCGAGCGCCGTGTCATAGCGCGCGCGCTTGGCTTCGCGCCGCGCGAACCATTCGCTCCGCTCCGGCCCGACGCAGCCCGCCGCGAGCGCGAGGGGGGTCAGCCGCGTGGTCGCGTTGTCGGCGCGCAGCCGGAGGCGGTACTCGGCGCGCGCGGTGAGCATCCGGTACGGCTCGCTCACGCCGTGAAGCGTGAGGTCGTCGATCATCACCGCGATA
This sequence comes from Novosphingobium sp., assembly GCA_035525735.1. Taxonomy (GTDB): domain Bacteria; phylum Pseudomonadota; class Alphaproteobacteria; order Sphingomonadales; family Sphingomonadaceae; genus Novosphingobium. Next base: position 8,100 of record DATLDS010000056.1, on the reverse strand, counting down.
TAGCTATTGGCGCGGTCGAGCGGCGCGGGCGCGCGGGCGAGCACCGAAGCGGCAGCGCGCACCCCGGCGACCAGCCCTTGCGCGGCGGCTTCCTCGTAGCCGGTGGTACCGTTGATTTGACCGGCGCAATAGAGCCCGAGGATGTCGCGCACCTCGAGGCTGGGGCGGAGCGCGCGCGGATCGATGTGATCGTATTCGACCGCGTAGCCGGGCACGGTGATCTCGACGCGCTCGAGTCCGTCCATCGTCCGCAGCATCGCGCGCTGCACGTCGGCGGGGAGCGAGGTGCTGATGCCGTTGGGATAGACCGTCGGATCGCCCAGCCCCTCGGGCTCGAGGAAAACCTGATGCCCGTCGCGGTCGCCGAAGCGGTGGATCTTGTCCTCGATCGACGGGCAATAGCGCGGGCCTTGCGCCCCGATCGCCCCGCTGAACAACGGCGAGCGATGAAGGTTGGCGCGAATGACGTCATGACTGCGCGCGTTGGTGCGCGCGATCGCGCAGAAAAGCTGGGGTTGCGGGCGCCTCGGGGTCAGCGGCGACATCGTCCAGGCGTCGGCGTCGCTCGGCTGCTCGGCCAGGCGGGCCCAATCGATCGTGCGGCCGTCGAGCCGCGGCGGCGTACCTGTCTTGAGCCGTGCCATCGGCAGCGCCGCGTCGCGGAGCTGCGCCGCGAGCCGATGCGCGCCCGCCTCGCCGATCCGCCCGCCGGCAAGCACTTCCTCGCCGCTGAACATCCGCCCGCCGAGGAACGTGCCGGTGCACAGCACCACGGCGGGCGCGTCGAGCGAAGTACCGTCGCCGAGCTCGATGCCGGTGACCCGCCCGCCGCCGAGGCGCAGCGCCGCCGCCTCGCCGGCGACGATCTCGAGCCCCGGCTGCGCGGCCAGCGCCCGCTGGATCGCGGCGCGGAACAGCGCGCGGTCGGCCTGGACGCGCGGGCCCCGCACCGCGCTGCCCTTCGAGCGGTTGAGCATCCGGTAATGGATCGCCGCCGCGTCGGCGGCGCGCGCGATCAGCCCGTCGAACGCGTCGACCTCGCGCACCAGGTGGCCCTTGCCGAGCCCGCCGATCGCCGGGTTGCAACTCATCGCCCCGATGGTCGCGGGATCGAAGCTCACCAGCGCGACGCGCGCGCCCATCCGCGCCGCGACCGCCGCTGCTTCGCACCCGGCGTGGCCGCCGCCGATGACGATGATGTCGAACTGGCGCATCCGGGCGCGTTAGCGCGGCGGACTCGGCGCGTCAAAACGCGGGTGTTCCACGTGGAACGATCACTTGCCGATGCAGAAGCGCCCGAACAGCGCGTCGAGCATATCCTCGGTCCCGCTGCGCCCGACCAGCCGGTCGAGCGCGAGCCGCGCCCGCCGCAAATGCTCGGCGACGATCAGCGGGTCGGATTCGTCGGTAGCCGCCGTCACCTCGTCGCGACACGCGCTTAGCAAGCCGTGCTGGCGCGCGCCGAGCGCCGCCTGGCCCGGCGCGGGCAGTGCCGAGCGCGCGTGATCGAGCACCGCCGCCCGTAATTCGGCGAGCCCCGCGCCGGTGACGGCGGAGACGCGATGCCGCGCGCCCTCGCCCGGCGCCCGGCGATCGACTTGCGCGGCGATCGGCCACGCATCGGGTGGGGCATCGTCGGCGTCCCCGAGCCACAATACGAGGTCCGCCGTGTTTGCCGCCTTGCGTGCGCGGCCGATCCCGATCGCCTCGACCGGGTCGCCACCGCCTTCCCACACTCCCGCGGTGTCGGCGAACACGAACGGCACGCCATCGAGCGCGACGCTGCGCGTGATGACGTCGCGCGTCGTCCCCGCCAGAGGCGAGGTGATGGCCGCCTCACTTTCGGTCAACGCGTTGAAAAGCGTGCTTTTTCCGGCGTTGGGCGGACCCGCGAGGACGACCCGAAATCCATCGCGCAGCAGCTCGGCGCGGGGTTGCGCCACCCATTCGCCGAGCGAATCGCACAGTGCCCGACACTCGTCGCCGAACCGCGCGGGAAGTCCGGCGACATCGTCCTCGTCGGAGAAGTCGAGCGCCGCCTCGACCGCCGCCGACAGCTCGAGGACCCGCGCGCGCCATTCGTCGGCTTGGCGCGACAGGCCGCCTTCGGCCATCGCCAGCGCGCTGCGCCGCTGGAGCTCGGTCTCGGCCGCGAGCAGATCGGCGAGGCCCTCGGCTTCGGCGAGGTCGAGCCGGCCGTGGGCGAACGCGCGGCGGGTGAACTCGCCCGCCTCGGCGCGGCGCAAGCCCGGGAGCGCGCCGAGCGCGCGCTCGACCGCGGCAACCACCGCGCGCCCGCCGTGAAGGTGGAGCTCGGCCGTGTCCTCGCCGGTCGCGGTGCCCGGGCCCGGTAGCCACAGCACCAGCGCGCGGTCGAGCGGCGCGCCCTCATCCGGTTCAAGCAAGTCGGCCAGCGTCGCCCGGCGCGGCTCGGGCAGGCGCCCGGCCAACGCGCGCAAGGCCTCGCCCGCGCGCGGCCCGCTGACCCGCACCAGCGCGACCGCGGCGGGCGGCGCGCCGCTCGACAGGGCGAAAATCGTCTCGGTCATCGCATCGAAACGAAGCGGTCAGTCGTCGTCGCGCTTCTTGCCCTTGCCGCCGCCGGTGAAGCCCGAGAACGCCGCGGCGCCGCCGTTGTCCATGAACTGCTGGAACATCTTGAGACCCATCTGCCCCATCGGCGCGAGCTGCTTGGCGTAGTCCTGAAGCTGGTCGACGCTGGTCACGCCCTTCATCGCCTTGGCGATGTTGTCGACATAGACGTCGTTGGCCTTGGAAACATCGGGAAAGCCCAGGAAGCGCCTCGCCTCCTCGGGGGTGCAGTCGATCTCGACGTTGACTTTCATGATCGCCTCTCCCCGCGTCTCCATCCGCAACGTTGGCCAAGGTGTCACAGCCTCTTGGCAAAGTCGAGCGATGCGGCATAGGCTGGCCCGGCGAGAGGAGCCGCCGCCATGCCCGAGACCGTCCCGATCCCCTCGCTCGACGGCGCCGCCACGTTTCCCGCTTTTGTCGCCCGCCCGGCGGGCACGCCCAAGGCGGCGGTGATCGTGATCCAGGAGATCTTCGGGGTCAACGAGGGCATCCGGCGCAAGTGCGACGTGTGGGCACGGGCGGGCTATCTCGCGGTGGCGCCCGAGCTGTTCTGGCGCTTCGCCCCCGGCTGCGAGCTCGATCCCGACGTTCCCGAGCAGCTCCAGGAAGCGTTCGGGCATTTCGGAAACTACGACCCCGACGACGGGATCAGGGACATCGAGGCGACGATCCATTGGGTCCGCCGCAGCGAGGGCGTGGCAAAAGTAGGCTGTGTTGGTTACTGTCTTGGAGGCAAACTAGCCTATATGGCGGCAACGCGCACCGACATCAGCGCCTCGGTGGGCTACTACGGCGTGATGATCGACCAGATGCTCGGCGAGAGCCATGGGATCGCGCATCCCCTGATGCTGCATATCCCCACCGCCGACCATTTCGTCGGGCCCGAGGCGCAGAAGGCGATGCACGAAGGGCTCGACCCCCATCCACGCGTCACGCTGCACGATTATCCGGGGCTCGACCACGGCTTCGCCGCCGAAATGGGCGCGCGCCGCGACGAAGCGGGCGCGCGGCTCGCCGACCAGCGCACCGCCGCGTTCTTCGCCGAGCACCTCGCCTGAGCGCTATTCGTATGCGTTGATCGAGGCGAAGATCCGCGTCAGCGCGGCGCGGTCGGCCTCGCCGATCTCGGGCCGCCAGACCTCGAACAGCAGCACCACGCGCTCGTCGGGCCCGGCGTTGCGCGCTTCGTGCTCCATCGAATCGTCGAAGATAAGCGGCTCGCCGTCGCGCCATTCGCGCGTCTCGCTCCCCACCCGCAGCGTGCACGCGGGGGCGGTGAGCACCGGAATATGACAGATCAGCCGGGTGTTGAGCATCCCGTGATGCGGCGCGATGTGCGTGCCCGGCAGCAGCCGTGACCAGTGCGCGTTGGGCGAGCGGCCGGAAATCCGCGGCATCGACGCGTGCTCGAGCGCGGCCATCGTCGCCGGGCACGCCGCGGCGTGGTCGGCGACGACCTCGCCCGAGCGCCAGAAGTGCAGCGTCCCCCACGCCGGATCGTTCAGCAGCGGGTTGTTCGGCGCGGGCCGGTCGGGAGTCGCGACGACGTAAGGCGTGAAGCGGTCGCCGCGCGCGCGCATCGCGTCGAGCTCGGCGCGCATTTCGGGCAGCATCGCGAGCATCGGCTCGATCCACGCGAAGTCCGCGCGCTCGTAAAACCGCCGCTGCGGCAGCCCGGGATAATAGAACACCGTGGGGCGCTGGAGGTCGACCTCGCGCGCACCCGCCAGCAGCTCGACCGCCTCGACGATCGCCGGCGACGGCGCGGCGTCGAGCTGGTCGAGCAGGTACGACATGAACTTGCGGTCGGTCGCCGCGAGATAGCGCTGGGCGTGCTCATGCAGCGCGTGCAGCGAGGGCGGCAGCTGCCCGTCGAACGCGACCTGATTGAGCGCGGCGCGATAGAAGCTGCACGCCGCGCGCTCGTCGCCGCTCCGTTCGCGCAGGCTCGCCTTGAACAGCAGCGCGCCGACGTCGCGCTTGGCTTGCGCCAGCCGGCGGTCGAGCGCGGCCTCGGCGGCGGACGCGTTGCCGCACCCTTCCTCGGCGTTGGCGAGCGCCACCCACGCCATCTCGGCGTCGGGCAGCGCCGCCGCGGCTTCGCGCAAAAGCGCGGCGGCGCGCGCATGATCGCGCGCGCGCAACGCCGCGAGCCCCCGCTCGACCAACGCCCGCCCAGCCTCGTCCGGAACCGTCCCCACGCCCGGCTGTTAGCCGAGGGCGCGCGCGATTGCTATGAGCGGGCGATCGTCACGCGAGGGGTGAAGCCGATGGCCAGACGCTGGGTAACGCGGTTCGCGCGCTTCACGATCCCGCTCGCGCTCGTCGCGCTGGCGATCCTCGCCGCGCTCGTCCCCGCGCTGCGCTGGGCGCTTGTCTTGCTGGTCCCGCTGCTCGCGCTCGCGGCGTGGGACTTCGTCCAGCGCCGCCACACCTTGCGCCGCAATTATCCGCTGATCGCGCGGATGCGCTGGCTGTTCGAGGACTTGCGGCCGTATTTGCGCAGCTATATCGTCGAGAGCGACCTCGACGGGCGCCCGTTCAACCACGACGAGCGCGCGTTGGTCTACGCGCGCGCCAAGGGCGAGCTCGACGCGCACCCGTTCGGCACCGAGCTCGACGTCTATTCGGACGAATACGAATGGCTCGCGCATTCGATTCAGCCCAACCCCGCCGCGCCGCAGCAATGGCGGGTCAAGGTCGGCGGGCCGCAATGCGCGCATCCTTACGACGCGTCGCTGCTCAACATCTCGGCGATGAGCTTCGGCTCGCTCTCGGCCCGGGCGATCCTCGCGCTCAACCAAGGCGCGGCGATCGGCGGGTTCTATCACGACACCGGAGAAGGCGGGCTGTCGCGCCACCACCGCGTCCACGGTGGCGACCTCGTGTGGGAGATCGGTAGCGGCTATTTCGGCTGCAACGACGGCAAGGGCGTGTTCGACGAAGGCCGCTTCGCCGACAAGGCGCAGGACCCGCAGGTCAGGATGGTCGAAATCAAGCTCAGCCAGGGCGCCAAGCCGGGCCACGGCGGGCTGCTCCCCGCGGCCAAGGTGACCGCCGAGATTGCCGCGGCGCGCGGGGTGACGCCCGGCGTCGACTGCCTCTCGCCGGCCGCGCACTCGACCTTCGCCACCCCGATCGAGCTGGTCGAATGGGCCGCGAAGCTGCGCGACCTGGCGGGCGGCAAGCCGGTCGGGATCAAGCTCTGCGTCGGCCAGCCGCACGAATTGTTCGCGGTGATGAAGGCGATGCGCGAGACCGGGGTGCGGCTCGACTACATCGTCGTCGACGGGGCCGAGGGCGGCACCGGGGCGGCGCCGGTCGAGCTCTCGAACAGCGTCGGGATGCCGCTGCGCGACGGGCTGATCATGGTTCGCGACGCGCTGGTCGGGTCGAGCCTCAAGGGCGACGTGCGGATCGCCGCGGCGGGCAAGGTCCACTCGGGCGCGGGAATGGCGATGGCGATCGGGCTCGGCGCCGACTGGTGCAACGCGGCGCGCGGCTTCATGTTCGCGCTCGGCTGCGTCCAGTCGATGCGCTGTCACGACGACACCTGCCCGACCGGAGTGACGACGCAGGACCCCTCGCGCCAGCGCGGCCTGGTGATCGCCGACAAGGCGCCGCGCGTCGCCAGCTTCCACAAGCATACCCTCGCCGGCCTGCGCGAGATCGTGGTGGCGATGGGGCTCGACGACCCGTGGCAGATCCGCCCGATCGACATCCGCGAACGATTGAGCCCGGCGCGCGCCGCCGGCCTCGACCGCGTCCACCCTTGTCTCGCCGACGGCGAACTGCTGGCCGACCCCGGCGGAACGGCTTATGCTGCGGCGTGGGCGGCGGCGCGCGCCGACAGCTTCAGGAGGGCCGGATGAGCGTCAACCAAGGTTTGGCCAACTGGCACCGGGTGATGAGCACGGGCACCGACCCGGCCGAGCTCGCCGCGATCGTGGCCGAGGACGCGGTGTTCCATTCGCCCGTGGTCCACACCCCGCAAGCCGGGTGCGACAAGGTCGTCGCCTATCTCTCCGCGGCGGGCCAAGTGCTCGGCAAGCCGGGCGGGCACGCCGATTTCCGCTATGTCCGCGAGCTGGTCGACGGGCACGAGGCGTGCCTCGAGTTCACCGCGACGATCGACGGCATCCACATCAACGGCATCGACCTGATCGCGTTCGACCGCGACTGGATGATCCGCGACTTCAAGGTCATGGTCCGGCCGCTCAAGGCGATCAACAAGCTGTGGGAGCTGATGGCGGCGCAGCTCCAGGCCTGACGGCGAGCGTTAGCCGAACAGCCGCCCCAGTCCGACCACCGGGTCGACCCAGCCCTCGTAGATCATCCGCCCGGCGACATAGAGGATCAGCACCAGCCCGATCCACGCGATCCAGTGATAACGCTGGATCAGCCGCGCGACGAAGGTCGAGGCGATCCCCATGATCAGCACCGTGAAGGTCAGCCCGATGAACAGCACCGCGGGGTTCTCGCGCGCGATGCCCGCGACCACGAGCACGTTGTCGAGGCTCATCGACAGGTCGGCGAGCGTGATCTGGATCGCCGCGGCGAGGAACGTCTTACTCCGCGGCGGGCCTTCGACGTCCTCGGTGCGCTCGTCGTCGGCGACCACCGCGGTGCTCGGGCGCAGCTCGCGGTACATGTTGTAGGCCACCCACAGCAGCAACAGCCCGCCCGCCAGAAGCAGCCCGGTGAGGCTGAGCAGCCAGGTCGCGATCAGCGCGAAGCCGATCAGGAAGACCAGCGCGATCGCCACGCCGAGGAGGATGACCTTCTTTCGCTCGCGCTCGGGCAGGCCGCTCGCGATCGTCCCCATGATCAGCACGTTGTCGCCCGCCATGGTCAGGTCGGCGACGATGATCTGGCCCAGCATCACCAGCCCCGAGGCGGTGAAGATCGCGGCGAAATCGAGGTTGGCGAGCACGCTTGCGAACCTTACTGGTTCATCGTGGCAAAGAAGTCCTCGTTGCTCTTGGAGTCCTTCATCTTGTCGAGGAGGAACTCCATCGCGTCGGTGGTGCCCATCTGCATGAGGATCCGGCGCAGCACCCACATCTTGGAGAGCTTGTCCTTCTCGACCAGCAGCTCCTCCTTGCGCGTGCCGCTTTTGCCGACGTCCATCGCGGGGAAGATGCGCTTGTCGGCGATCTTGCGATCGAGGATGATCTCGGAGTTGCCGGTGCCCTTGAACTCCTCGAAGATAACCTCGTCCATGCGGCTGCCGGTGTCGATCAGCGCGGTCGCGATGATCGACAGCGAGCCGCCGTCCTCGATGTTGCGCGCGGCGCCGAAGAACCGCTTGGGGCGCTGCAGCGCGTTGGCGTCGACGCCGCCGGTCAGGACCTTGCCCGAGCTCGGCACCACCGTGTTGTAGGCCCGGCCGAGGCGGGTGATCGAGTCGAGCAGGATGACGACGTCGCGCTTGTGCTCGACCAGGCGCTTGGCCTTCTCGATCACCATCTCCGATACCTGCACGTGCCGCGTCGGCGGCTCGTC
>DATLDS010000156.1:0-18389 GCA_035525735.1 Novosphingobium sp. | reverse complement strand
GACGTCGGCGGGGTCTGCGTCAACGAGGTGAGCTCGTACCGCGTCGACAACATGCCTTACGGGGGGGTCAAGGATTCGGGCCTCGGCCGCGAAGGCGTGCGCTTCGCGATGGAGGACATGAGCGAGATCAGGAACCTGGTGATCCGGCGCGAGGGCTAGCCGGTGCCGCTTTGGCTGATCCCGGCATTCTTCGGGACCGCGCTGCTCTATTCGTCGGTCGGGTTCGGCGGGGGCTCGACGTATTCGGCGCTGCTCGCGCTGGCCGGGACCGACTATCGCATTCTCCCGATCCTCTCGCTCGCCTGCAACGTCGTCGTCGTCACCGGCGGGACGATCCGCTTCGCCCGGGCGCGCGAGATGCCGTGGCGCGGCGCGCTGACGCTGTCGCTGGTCGCGGCGCCGCTGGCGTTTCTCGGCGGGTTGACGCCGATTAAGCAGGCGACGTTCCTCGCGCTGCTCGGCGGTAGCCTGGTCTTCACCGCGCTGGCGCTGCTGCTGCCGGTGTCCAGCGACGGCGAAGCGCGCGAGCAGCGCGGATGGACGATGCCGCTGGCCGCGGCCCCGCTCGGCTATCTCGCCGGGCTGGTCGGGATCGGCGGGGGCATCTTTCTCGCGCCGGTGCTCCACCTCACCCGCTGGAACAGCGCGCGGCGGATCGCGGCGACCGCGAGCCTGTTCATCCTGATCAACTCGCTCGCCGGTCTGGTCGGCCAGCTCGTCAAGTCGGGCTTCGCGCGGTTCGGCGAGGCGCTCGGCGGAGGATTGCCGCTGCTGCTCGCGGTCGTCGTCGGCGGCCAGATCGGCAGTTACCTCGCGCTGCGGTTCCTCCCCGCGCGGGTCATCCGCCGGCTCACCGCCGCGCTCACGGGGTGGGTCGGCCTCCGCCTGCTCACCGGCTAAAAATTCTCGCGCGCGAGCTCGAATTTGTCGGATAGATACAAGCGTTTGCATTCGCTTGGGCATAACGCTGCGGGTTTGACGCGGTGCGCCCACGGGGCGTAAGCTGGCGACGGGACGGGCGCCTTCGGAGTCGAAGGTCCAAGATGGGGGAATGCATGGCGGTTTCGCGCGGCAATCATGCGCGCTGGGCGATCGCGGGAGCGGTCGCGACGACGGCGCTCGGCGCCGCGACCTTGCCGGCGCCGGCGTTCGGGCAAACCCCGCCGCCGACGCTGGGCGTGCCGACGCGCGACGAGCTCGAGCGGATCGGCCGGCCGAGGATCGAGGAAGTGCCCAAGCTCGACATCGCCGGCGGGATCGAACGCTCGCCGTGCCCGCTGGCCGATCCCCAGTTCGCCGACGTGCCGGTGACGATCGCCAACGTCACCTTCAACAACCTCAAGGGCGCGAGCCCGGCCGAGCTCGAGCCCGCGTGGCGGCCGTTCGCGGGCAAGGCGCAGCCGGTCGCGGTGATCTGCGAGATCCGCGACGCGGCGGCGACGATCCTGCGCAACAAGGGCTACCTCGCCGCGGTCCAGGTCCCGACCCAGCGGATCGAGAACGGCGAGGTTCGGCTCGAGGTGCTTTACGCGCGGATCAGCGCGATCCGCGCGCGCGGCGAGACCCGCGGCGCCGAGCGCAAGCTCGAACAGTATCTCGGCCAGTTGACCGAGGACGAGATCTTCGACCGCAACAAGGCCGAACGCTATCTCCTGCTCGCGCGCGACCTCCCCGGGTACAACGTCCAGCTCACGCTCAAGCCCGCGGGCACCGCGCCGGGCGACCTCGTCGGCGAGGTCACGGTGGTGCGCCGGCCTTACGCGGTCGATTTCACCGTCCAGAACTACGCTGCCAAGGCCACCGGACGGTGGGGCGGGCAAGTGCGCGCGCAGGCGTTCGGGCTGACCGGGCTGGGCGACGCGACCTCGGTCTCGTTCTATTCGACCGCGGATTTCGACGAGCAGAAAATCCTCCAGGTCGGGCACGAGTTTCGTCCGGGCTCCGAGGGCCTCGTCGTCGGCGGCCAGTTCACGTACGCCTGGACGCGGCCCGATCTGGGGGCGACCGCCACCCCGGGCGCCGCGCTCAAGGCGCGCACGCTGTTCGCCGGGGTCAACGCGCGCTACCCGCTCAAGCGCAGCCAGGGCGAGAATGTCTGGCTCGGCGGCGGGTTCGACTACATCGACCAGGACGTCGACCTGATCGTGCCGCTGAGCCGCGATAAATTGCGGATCGTGTGGCTGCGCGCCGATTACGACGCGGTCGACTTGCGCTCGCGACTGCCGCAATGGCGCGCCGCCGGATCGCTCGAGCTGCGCCGCGGGATCGACGTGTTCGACGCCACCAACCCGTGCGGCGGGGTCGCTTGCGCCGCGGGCCAGGTCTCGCCGAGCCGGCTCGACGGCGATCCGACCGCCACCGTGATCCGCGCCGCGGGCGAGGTCGAGTACGCGCTCGGCCGTCAGTTCGCGTTGGCGCTGCTGCCACGCGCGCAGTATTCGTTCGACCCGCTGCTCAGCTTCGAGGAGTTCACCGCGGGCAATTACACCGTCGGGCGCGGCTACGATCCGGGCGCGCTGCTCGGCGACAGCGGCGTGGGGGTGAGCGCCGAGCTGCGCGGCCCCCGGCTGCCGCTGCTCGAAAGCGCCGACTTGCGGGTCCAGCCTTACGCCTTCGGCGACGTCGCGCGGGTGTGGAACAAGGGCCCCGGCCGCTCCGACCGGCTGAGCTCGGTCGGCGGGGGCGTCCGCGCCGAGCTCGGCGACCGCTTCCGCCTCGACGCGACGCTCGCGGTCCCGCTCGAGAAGACCGATTTGCAAACCAAGCGCGGCGACCCGCGCGTCCTGATCACCTTCACCACCCGACTTCTACCCTGGAGGACCAACTGATGCTTACGGATCGCAGCCGTAAAGCCGTCACGCTCTGCTCGACGCTGGCGATCGCCACCGCGCTCGTCGTGGGTTCGGGCGCCGCGCGAGCGCAATCGCTCCAAGGCTCGAGCAACGTCGTCGCCGGCAGCGCAAACGTCACCACCGGGCCGGGCACCACCACCGTCGACGTGACCAGCCCCAGCGCGGTGATCGATTGGACGCCGTTCGACACCGCGATCAACAACTTCGCCGGGATTGGCTTCCAGGCCGCGAACACCACCGCGACATTCCAGTCGGTCTCGAATTTCGCGGTTCTCAACCGGATCATTCCGGTCGATCCGACGCGACCCATCCAGTTCGACGGAAACGTCATCTCCCGGATTCAGGGCGCGTCGCCGGTCCCGGGCGGGACCGTGTTCTTCTATAGCCCCGGCGGGATCATCGTCGGCTCGACGGCGGTTTTCGACGTTGGCAATCTCGGCCTGACCAGCGCGGCGCCGGTCTTCGACACCAACGGCAACTTTATCGACGCCAACGGACGTGTGAGCTTTTCACAGGCGGCGATCGCGGGGTCATTCGTCCACTTGCGCACCGGCAGCTCGATCACCGCCAGCCCGGCGGGTTCGTTCGTCGCGGTGGTCGCCCCGCGCGTGCTGTTCGACGGCAACATCAACGTCAACGGCTCGGCCGCGTTGGTCGCCGCCGACGCCGTGGACATCACCTTCCGCACCAGCGGGCTGTTCGACATCCAGGTCACCTCCGGGTCGAGCTCGACGGCAAATGGCGGGCAGGTTCTGGGGACGACCGGCACGATCACCGGTCCGGCGGGGAGCGGCCTCGCCAACAGCCACCGCGCCTATCTCGTCGCGGTGCCCAAGAACACCGCGATCACGATGGCGATTGGGCAAGGCAGTTCGCTTGGCTTCAACATCGCCGGAGCGGCCGACATCGACGGCAATGCGGTGGTCCTCTCGAGCGGCTTCGATGTCGTCAACGGCGCGATCGCCGCGACACCGTCCGCGGGCGGCGGAACCGGGCAGGCTGCGGTCACGATCGGCGCGATCAACGCCACGTCTGCGCTGACGGCCCAGGCCACGGGGCAAGCGAATATTGCGGTCGGCGGTGGCCAGACCGGAACCTTCGCTTCGGACGTGTCAATCGCGGGCACGCAATCGTCCCCCGATCCGCTGTTCAACGCGGCGCAAGTCAATTCGAGCGGCACCGGCGCGCATCTCAACATTGCCGGCAACCTCACCGTGAAGGCGCTCGACCCGACCGTGGTCGCCCCCGCTAGCGGTTATCAGGTCACGCGGTTCGCGATCGTCGACGCGACCAACGGCGGCAACATGTCGATCGGCGGATCGGTGACCGTCTCCAACGACAAGTTCGGCGCGCCCAACGCCTCGGTCACCGCGGGCAGCGCGCGCATCGCGGCCAATTCGGGCTCGCTGCTGACCATCGGCGGAAATGCGACCGTCACCGCGGTCGGACAGGGCGGTGTCGGAACCATCCCGGGAACCGCATCGACCGGATCGGGCACGGGCGGCAGCGCCGGCATTTTCTCCAACACCGGCGGCGACGTCCAGATCGCTGGGAACGCCACGCTCAACGCCTCCGGTTTTGCCGGCACGGCGTCGGGCCCGGGGATCGACGGCGGCAACGGCATCGGCGGGAACATCAACGTCGGCGCCGACGGCGCGGGATCGACGATCACGGTCGGCGGGACGCTGACGGCCTCCGCCGACGGCATCGGCGGCGACGGGACGGGGTGCACCACGTGCGCCGACGACGGCGGCATCGGCCAAGGCGGGCAAGTCTTCGTCAATTCGCGCAACGGCGCCGCGACGATCGACGTGACCGGCGGCATTCAGCTCAGCGCTCAGGGATTCGGCGGCGATTCGTCGAGCACGCTGGCGGGCGCGGGCATCGGCGGGATGGCCAACTTCTCGGCCAGCCAGGGCGGCACCACGATCGGGCGCAGCACCGTGACGCTCGGAGCCAACGGGTTCGGCGGAACTTTCGCGACGCCCTCGGCCAGCGGCGCGGCGGGCACCGGCGGCGATGCTTCGTTCGGGATCTTCGACGGCGGTACCCTGTCGATCCAAGGCGCGGCGAACGCGGCGGCAAGTGGCATCGGCGGCCAATCCGGCGCGAGCGGCGGGGCCGGCGGCAACGGAAACGGCGGCATCGCCCAGGTCTATCACGACCGCGCGGGGACGATCGCGCTCAATGGCGGCCTCGCACTGGAGGCCAGCGGCACCGGCGGGGCGAGCAGCACCATCGGCGGCAGCGGAACCGGGGGCCAGGCGCGGGCGATCTTCTACAACACGCTCGGCGGCGCCAGCTCGGGCGGGATGACGCTCGCCGGCAGCCTCGTGGCGAGGGCGCACGGCTTCGGCGGAGCCAACGGCGGCGTCGGCCAGGGCGGCACCACCAGGCTCGCGGCCGACACGACCGGGCAGACGATCACGATCTCGGGAGACGTGCTGCTCAAGTCGACGGGCTTCGGCGGGACCGGCGGCACCGGACGCGGCGGCACCGCCGAGATCGTCGCCACGGGCACGTCCGACATCACCGCCAATTCGGTCAACGTCCTCGCCAGCGGAACCGGCGGCGCCGACGTCGGCGCAGGCGCCGGGGCCGGCTTCGGCGGATTCGCGCAGTTGCGGGTCAGCGGCGCGGGCGCGTCGATCAACGTCAACAACGTCAGCGCCGATCCCGACTTCTTCGACCGCCGGATCCTTTCGGCCGACGGGTTCGGCGGCGACACCGGATTTGCGGGCGCGACCGCGGCCACGGGAACCGGCGGCACCTCGACCATCGACGTCAACAGCGGGGGGGTCCTCAACTTGCCGGTGCTGCCGGCCACGACAAACTCTTTGTTCCTGCCCACCGTCTGGGCGCGCGGCTTCGGCGGGTTCGGCACGGGTAACGGCACGACCGCCGGCAACGCGATCGGCGGGACGGCCAACATTCTCGTCAATGGCGGGACGATGACTTCCGGGCCGACCTTGCTCAGCGCGGTCGGGATCGGCGGCAGCTATTCCTCGGTCGACGCGCTCAACGTCAACGGCGGCAACGCCTCGGGCGGATCGCGCAACGTTTCGGTCACCAACGGCGGCACACTGTCGATCGGGCTGTTCGGCGGGGTCTCGGGCGGCGCCGGCGGCGACGGCCTCGGCACCGGCCGCGGCGGCGATGCCAGCGGCGGCTCGTCCTCGCTGCTGATCGACAACGCGACGCTCAACATCACTTCGCCCACGATCATCACCAACCAGACCGCGGGCGGCGCGGGGGCGATCGGCGGCAATGCGACCGGCGGCTCGACCTTCGCGCAAGTCCTCAACGGCGGCGTGGTCAACGTCACCGCCAGCGGCGGGACGCAAGGCGACTTCCTGATCTCGGCCAACGCGTTCGGCGGCGGCAGCTTCACGCCGGGCGGGACCAGCGGGGGCAACGCCACCGGCGGCAACACGACGCTGGTGGTCAACGGCGGAACGATCACCGGCACCGGCGACGTCAGAGTGACCGCGATCGGCCAGGGCGGCAGCGACCAGGTCGCGCAGGGCGGCGCCGGTACCGGCGGCAACGCCGTCATCCAGTTGACCAACGCGAACATCTCGGCCGGCACCCTGAGCCTCGACGCGAGCGGCATCGGCGGCGCGATCGGCGCGAACACCGCCGGCACCGGCGGCACCGGCACCGGCGGCTTCGCCCAGCTCCAGGCGCTTGCCGGGACCAACGTGCTCAACGCGAGCGTGGGCATCAACATCGACGCTGGCGGCCAGGGCGGCGACCACTTCGGCACGACCGGCGCGGCGGGCAACGGCATCGGCGGAACCGGCCGCCTGGTCGTCAACGGCGGTACCCTGACCATCACCTCGCCCGAGACCGAGCTCGAGGAAGACGGCACCGGAGGCGAGTCCCAAAGCACCTCGCTGGCCGACGGCGGCGACGGCACCGCGGGCACCGCCGAAGTGTTCGCCAACGGCGGCGCGCTCGTCGTCAACGGCGACCTCAATCTCGAATCGGACGGCGAGGGCGGTTACGGCCGCAACGGCGGCGACGGCACCGCGAGCCAGTCGCTGGCGCTGCTTCACGCTCAGAACGGCTCGGTGAGGGTGACGGGCACGACCAACCTGAGCGCGCAGGGTGAAGGCGGCAACGCGTTCGCCGGCGGCAACGGCGGTACCGCGACCGGCGGCGCGGCGATCGTCAACGCGCAGAGCAACCTCGCCGGCGGCAGCACGATTTCGCTCCAAGCCATCAACGTCAACGCCGACGCCTTCGCCGGCGCGGGCGGCAACGGCGTGACCAGCGGCGCCGGGGGCGCCGGCGGCGCGGCCCAAGGCGGTAGCGCGCAGCTCTTCGGCGATGCCGGCAACGGCGTGCTGAACGTCGCCGGCGACACGTTCGCCAGCGCGGTCGGCTATGGCGGCGGCGGCGGCATCGGCGGAACCGGAGCGACCGGCGGGGCCGGCGGCACCGGCGGCTCGGGAGCGGGCGGTAGCGTCATCATCGGCACCCGCAGCGGGCTCGACACGCCCTCGAACACCGGCAGCGCGAGCTTCGCCGGCATCACCGCCGCGGCGGTCGGCAGCGGCGGTTTCGGCGGCGACGGCGGCGGCGGCTCGGTATCGGGCGCGGGCGGCGACGGCGGCGACGCGGTCGGCGGCAGCGCGGTCATCCAGACCCGCGGCGTGCCCACCTCGATCAGCGGCACCGCGACGCTCCTGGCCGATGCGCTGGGCGGCGACGGCGGCAGCGGCGCGACCTTCGGCGCCGGAGGCGACGCGCTGGTCGGCAGCGTCGGCGGTGTCGGCGTCTACATCACCAACCGCTTCAACCGCACCGAACGGGGCAGCCTCGTCGGGGGCGGCAGCATCGTCGCCTCGGTTCAGGCCTTGCCTGGCCTGAGCGCCGACGCGATCGACGGCGCGAGCAGCGTCGGCGACTTCCCCGCGCAGTTCCAGGTGATCAACGGCTCGGTCGACTTCGGCGGGATTTCGATCTTCGTCGACGGCACCCAGGTCACCGGCACCGGACCCTCGGATGTCACCCTGACCAACGCGACGGTCAATCTTGCGCAGAACCTCCACTTCGTCACCCCCGGCAACTTCACGCTCGCGCTCGACAACGCGACGCTCAACGTCACCGACCTGTTGCTCGACGCCGGCAACTTCATCCTGCCGACCGCGCCGGCGCTCGCCGGGACGGTCAACGTCTCGGGACCGCTGTCGATCACGTCGGGCCAGGACATCCTCACGTTCGCCAACTTCAACAGTCAGGGTGACGTCGGCCTGTTCGCCAACGGCTCGATCCGCGTCGGCGATTTCTCGACCACCGGGGCGTTGTTCTTCCAGGCGCTGAACGGAACCGTGACCACCGGCAATATGCAAGCTGGCGACGACCTGCTGATCGACGCCGCGCTCGACGTCTCGACCGGCTCGCTCACCGCCGGAGAGACGGTCGACATCGACGGCGGCGGCGCGGTGACGACCGGCGCGCTTCAGGCGGGCGACGCCGTCTCGATCACGGCCGTCGGCGCGCTCAGCGTGGGCAACGCAACCGCGGGCATCGTCAATCCGAGCACCAGCTCGGCGGCCGAGTACAACATCGGGCTCCGCTCGCTGACGTCGGTGACAGCGGGCAACCTCAACGCGCTCGGCAGCATCGGGCTGGCGGCGCCGGGTGCGATTACCGTCGGGAACGTCGCAACGGGCAGCGCGGGGCTGGGCTTCCTTGCGCTCGGCGGGACCGGAGTGAGCACCGGCAGCATACTTACGCCTGCCGGTGGCGAGGTCTATATTGCGAGCTATTCGATGTTCGCGCTGGGCGACACGGGCAGCGACTTCGACCCCACCCCGATTCTCGCCGCCGCCCCGGTGGCGGTCGCCGGGCCGGTCACGATCAACGGGCCGATATCGACCGGCAAGGTCCGGATCAACACGCTCCAGAACCTGAGCATCGCTGGCGCGACCAATGCAGCCAATTTCGTCTCGCTGACCGCCACAGGTAGCCTGTCAGCCGGTGCGATACAGGCGGTCAACGCGATCAATACCCTGTCGGCCGGCGCGACCTCGCTCGGCAATTTGATCGCGGGCACCGGGCTAACGGTGCAAAGCAACGGCGCGATCGCGACCGGCACGCTCCAGGCGGGCACCAATGTGGTCGCCGCGACCAACCAGTCGCTGACCACGGGCAATGCGCAGGCGGGAGGCAACGTCCAGCTCAACGCCGCGGGCGCGATCCAGACCGGAACGCTCGCCGCCGGCCAGATGGTCAACATCGGCAGCAACACGGCCGTCGCCACAGGGGCGATCGACGCCGGCGACCGCGTCGCGATCCAGACGCCGGGCGCGCTGACCCTCGGCAACGTCACCGCGGGGATCGTCAACCCCTCGACCCTGACCGGCGCGGTCTATCGCATCGGACTCGCCGGCGGATCGATTGCGGCCGGCAATCTCACCGCGCGCAACGGCGTGCTGATCGGGGCGACGAATACCCTCTCGACCGGCAATATCGTCGGCAGCGAGGCGCTGCTGCTGGGGGGAACCGGGATCACGACCGGCGCGATCACCGCGGGAACGTTGAACCCTTCGACCGGCGCCCGCGCGCTCGACGGACGGGTGCTGCTCGCCAACAGCTCAATGGGCGCGCTCGGCGGACCGTTCAACAACTTCGATCCCAACCCGGTGTTCGCCGCGACCCCGGTCGCGGTCGCCGGGCCGATCACGATCGCGGGCCCCGTTGCCGCGGGCAATCTCTCGGCCGTGGCCACCGGTTCGATCGCAGCCAATGCGTTCACCACGCAATTCGGGACCTCGCTCGTCAGCATTTCGGGCTCGACCACCGCGACCACGATTCAGTCGGGCGACACGGTCTTCGTCAGCGGCGCGACCGGGGTGACGCTCGGCAACGTCAGCGCGGGGATCGTCAACCCCTCGACCAATCCCGCTGCGACTTACCGCATCGGCATCGCCAGCGGCAGCGGCTCGGTCAGCACCGGCTCGCTCACCGCGCGGCGCGATGTCGGGGTGCAGGCGGGGCAGGGAATCGCGACCGGTAACATCGCCGGCCGCGACGTCCTGCTGCTCGCCGGCTCGAGCGTCGCCACCGGCAGCATCCAGGCGCTCAACGGCACCCTGCCGACCGGCCGGGTCTACATCGGCAACGTCTCGATGGCGACGACGACGGCCAACGTGTTCTCGCCGTTCTCGTCGCTGAGCACGCTGTTCAACACCAATCCGGTGCGCGTCGGCGGGGCGATCACGCTGGGCGGCGCGGTCAACGCCGGCTCGCTGTTCGCCGCGACCGCGCAAGGCATCAGCCTCCAGGCGGTGACCGCGAACCTGACCTCGACCGGGTTCTTGGGTTTCATCGACATCGACGCGGTCGGCCTGGCGTCGATCAACGGCCGGCTTGCGGCGGGCGACCGGATCGACATCGCCTCGGGCGACATCGACATCACCTCGAACGGATCGCTCGACGCGTTGAGCCTGGCCGGGGAAATCCAGCTGGCCTCGAACAACCCCAACGGTATGTTCGTCGGCGACGGATTGAGCGGCAACGGCTATTCGTTGAGCAACGCGGAGTTCGCGCGGCTCAAGGCGGGCCAGATCGCGATCGTCGGCGACGACATCTCGGGCCTGACCACCGACCTGACGATCGGCACGCTCGCGATCACCTCGAGCCAGCTTTACGGGTCGGGCGGCGCGGCGGTCTTCGCCACCGGCAACCGCGCCACTCAGGCCTTCAGCGGGCTGTTGCGGATCAACGGCGCGATCACCGCGTCGGGGTTCGATGCGGACACCTCACTCGAATTCCACACCGGCACGTTCGAGCTCAATGCCGAGACCGGCTCGGTGTTCGTGACCGGTAGCGGAACCGCGCTGGGCGGTTTCCTCGAGATCGACGCCGACCGGATCCACGTCGCCAGCGACGCGATCCTGGCCAAGCTGCGCGCCGATCCCGATTACGACGGCCACGTCCAGGAGCTCAACGCCCCGGCGAAAGTCCAACGCCCGGGCGGCGTGCTCGGCGCGCTGAGCCTCGATCTCGAAGGCGACCGGACGATCTTCATCCAGAACACCGGGTCCGCGCTGGTGCCCGCCGGGTTCGTCACCCGGCTCGACAGCGACACCGATATCGGCGGCGAGAACGACCCGCCCGCGGGCGGCACCGAGATCGTGATCAACGGCCAGCTCCAGACCGACACCGGCGTGCTGACCGGCCGCGAGGCCTATGACGCCGCCATCGCCCAGGCGAAGGCGGACGCGATGGCCGATGGCGAGCCGTTCGCCGCCGATCTGAAGACCACCAGCACGCTCAACGGCTGCGGGATCACGACGGGCACATGCTCGTTCACCGGGGCCGATCCGGTCGCGGCGATCTCGAGCGAGATCGCGATCATCACCCAGACTTCGCTCGCCACCACCCCACCCAACAAGACCAGCGACGATGGCGGCGACGGCGACGGTGTGCTCGAGGACGCGGCCGACGAAGCGGTCGACGATCTCGAGGAAGGCGGCGAAGAGTCGGGCGAGGACAAGAAGGAAGAGAAGGACGCCGAGGAAGCGGCGGCCGCGCCGATCGCTCCGCCGACGCCGCTGATCAACACCCGCGCGCTCGATCCGGCGGTGCGCGTGGTCGAGCCGGTCGCCGGCGCGGGCAATCCCGCGCTGATCGGCTCGGCGGTCAACGAAGCCACCGCGCAGGGAGACGACCAGTGATCGCCACGATGCTCCGCGGCGCCGGGCTCGGCGCGATCGCGCTCGCCGCGACGATCTCCGGGCCCGCGTCGGCGCAATCGGAAGCCTCGCTCGCGGCCCGCAACAGCTTCCGCATCGGCAGCTCGGGCGTCGCCTGCACCGCGCAGAACGCGCCCACCGACGCGCGGCTCAGGGGCATGTTCGATCGCGGCTATCGCCTCACCTGCCGCGACGCGGCGGGCTCGATCGGCAGCCTGATCGCGGTGCGCCGCGAGCTGTCCCCCGAAACCGAGCTGAGTGCGATCGCGCTCGGCGAGATCGACTGCGGGGCGGTCGCCCGCGCCACGGTCGATGGGCTTGGCGCGGTCGACACCGTGACCTGCCGCGATCCGCAATCGCAAGTCGACTATCGCCGCTATGCGGTCGAACGCGGTGGGGTGACCTATTTCGTCGAGGGGCTGGCGGGCTACGACCCGGCGCTGCGCCTCGCGCTGGCCAGCGTCGTCAACGACCGGGCGCAACCGGGCGAGGTACGCGTCGCGACCACCGAGGTCAGCGATTCGGCGGCGTTCGCGCGCGTCCAGGCCGGTCTGCTCGACGCCGCAGATGCGCGCGACGAGGCCTATATGCGCAACAACGGCGCGCGGTTCGGCGAGGCGGCCGAGTTCTTCGAAACGCTGGTCGGCAAGGAACGCGACAATCCCGCGCGGCTCGGCGAGGCGCTCGCCAATGAAGGCCTCCAGCAGTCGAACCTCGGCAACTTCGGCGGAGCCGAGCGGCTGTTCGCGGCCGCGGCGCGCGAAGTCGCGCGCGGCGACGGCGTCACTCAGCGCCAGCTGCGCAACTACCGCGCGATCAACGCGCTCAACCAGCGCAAGCCCGCCGATGCGTTGCGCCAGCTGAGCGCGACGGTCGAGCCGGTCAGCGTCGGACTCGAGCAGGAGGCGCTCCGCCAGGGCGTGATTAACGCCCCGATGGCCGACCAGATCAACCGCGAGAACGTCGGCCTCCAGCGGCTCGGCGGGATCGACCCGGGCCTGACCGCGGCCGAGCGCGCCGACATCCTCGACGCCCAGGCGCAAATGCTGCGCGGCATCGCCCGGCGCCAGCAGGGCCGGCTCGACGAGGCCACGGGCTTGCTCAACCAGGCGGCCGCCGCGATTGCCACGGTGCGCGAGGGCCGCGTCGTCTCGAGCGGGTTCCTGCGCGCCGAGATCCAGATCGAGCTCGCGCTGATCGCCGAGGCGCAAGGCCGGCGCGATTCCGCCGCGGGGGCGTTCGACCGCGCGATCGCGGCGATCGGCGGGGCCTATCCCAATTCGCCCGCGCTGCTCGCCGCCAAGGCACGCAAGGCGGCGTTCCTCGGGCGCAGTGGCGATGCCGTCGCGGCGCGCGCGCTTTACGGCGAAGTCGTCGCCGCGAGCGCTGGCGTCAACGACGCGGGCACCACCTTGCGGACGATGCTCGCGCCATATTTCGCGCTGCTCGCCAAGGACGGCGGGACCGACGCGGCGGCGGCGCTGTTCGACGCCTCGCAAGTGCTCCAGCGTCCGGGCGTGGCGCAGACCCAGGCGGTGCTTGCGCGCGAGCTGTCCGAAGGCAACGACGAAGCCTCGACGCTGTTCCGCCTGTCGGTCGCGCGGACCCGCGACGTCGCGCGCGCCGAAGGCGAGATCGGCTTGCTCGCGGCGGTCGCCGAGCCGACTCCGCAGCAGGTGGAGGCGCTGAGTGCGGCGCGCGATTCGCTCACCGAGCTGCGCCAGGAGCAAAGCGCGCTCAATTCCAGGCTCGCCGCGTTCCCGCGCTACAAGGTGCTGGCGCCGCAGGGCCTGGCGATGAGCGAGTTGCAGGCGGCGCTGCGCGAGGGCGAGGCCTATTACAAGCTGATGGTCGTCGGCGACGACTTGTACGCGTTGTTCGCGACCTCCGCGGCGGCGCGGGTGGTGCCGGTCGAGGGCGGGCTCGCCGCGCTCGACGCCGACGTCTCGACCTTGCGCGACAGCATCGTGCGGATCGAGAACGAGCAGCAGGTCAATTACCCGTTCGACGTCGTCCGCGCGCGCGCGCTCTACAAGAAGCTGTTCGGCGCGCTCGACGGCGAGATGGGCGGGGTCAAGCATCTGATATTCGAGCCCGACGGCCCGATGCTCCAGCTCCCGCCGTACCTGCTCGTTACCGCCGACCGCGGGGTCGATGCGTACACCGCGCGGATGAAGCGCGCCGACGCCGACGCGTTCGACTTCACCGGGGTCGACTGGCTCGGCCGCGGGCGCGAGGTCTCGATCGCGGTGAGCCCGCGCGGGTTCCTCGACATTCGCGCGCTGCGCCCGTCACAAGCGAAGAAGAACTACCTCGGGCTCGGCCACAACGCGGTGCCAACGACGCGGCCGATCGGCGCGGTCGCCACCGAGTGCGACTGGCCGCTCGCCACCTGGCAGGCGCCGATCGCGCCCGACGAGCTGTTCTTCGCGCAGACCAAGCTCGACCGCGGCGGCAGCGAGGTTCGCACCGACGCCCGGTTCAGCGATACCGAGCTGCTCGGCGACAAGACGCTCGACGACTACCGCGTGCTGCACTTCGCCACGCACGGGCTGGTCACCGCGCCGCGCCCCGATTGCCCGGCGCGGCCCGCGCTGGTCACTTCGTTCGGTGGCGGCGGGTCGGACGGGCTGCTGACCTTTCGCGAGATCTTCGACCTCAAGCTCGACGCCGACCTGGTGATCCTCTCGGCCTGCGACACCGCAGGCATGGCCAGCGTGGGCGCCAGCCGCGACGCGGGTGTGACCACCGGCGGCAACTACGCGCTCGATGGGCTGGTCCGCGCGTTCGTCGGCGCGGGCGCGCGCTCGGTGATCGCCAGCCACTGGCCAGTGCCCGACGACTATGACGCGACCAAGCGGCTGATCGGCGGTCTGCTCGACGCCGCGCCCGGCCAGCCGCTCGGCGAGGCGCTCCAGCTGGCGCAGGAAAAGCTGATGGACGATCCGCAGACGTCGCACCCGTTCTACTGGTCGGCGTTCATCATCCTCGGCGACGGCGCCAAGCCGCTGGTCCCCGCGACGCCAGGCGCGGCGGGCGAGGCAAGCGCGACCGCGTCGCGCTAATCACGCCATCGCGTAGCTGCTCGCGACAAGCTCCTGCTGGACCAGCGCGGCGAGATCGCGCAGCCGGGCGCGGTCGTCGTCGGTGAAGTCGCGCGGGCGACCGTCGATCACGCATAGTGTGCCGGCGCAGTGTCCGTCGGCCATGTAGATCGGCATGCCCGCGTAGAACCGCACGTACGGCGGGCCCGAGACCACCGGATTGTCGGCGAAGCGGTCGTCGCGCAGCGCGTCGGGGATCACCAGCATCTCGCGCTCGGCCACCGCGTGCGCGCAGAACGACATCTCGCGTGACGATTCGGTGATGTCGGTGCCGACGCACGACTTGAACCACTGACGGTTGGCGTCGATCAGCGAGACAAGCGCGATCGGCACTTCGAACAACGCCGCGGTGACGCGGGTCAGCCGATCGAAGCGCTCTTCGGCCGGGGTGTCGAGCAGGCCCAGCGCGTGGAGCGCGGCGAGCCGCTGCTCCTCGTCGGGCGGCATCGGAGCGGGGACCCAGCGGAACTGGCTGCGGAGCAGCGCGGTGCGCATCCGCGCGCGGGCGAACTCGCGGCTGAACGGGCGGCGCAACCAGTCGGCGTCCTTGGGCAGCAATAGCTCGCGCGGACGCGCGTGCGCGCTGACCACGAGAACCGGGGCGGCGCTTTCGAGACCGCGCGTGGCGTCGGCGATCTGCTTGGGCAGCAGGCTGAAATTCGGGATCGTGTCGGCGTCGATGATCACCAGCCCGACCGCCTTGGGTGGGCCTTCGGTCATCTGCTCGGCCTCGTCCTCGCGCAGCACGGTCAGGCCCTCATCGATCATCGCGAGGTGAAGCGGGTCGCTGGCGATCAGCGGCGCCCCGATCAGCCGCACCACCGGCACCCGCGTGGGCTTCACCGCGGGCGCCTTGGCTTTCGCTTCGGGCTCGGCCTCGACCGGCTTGCGTCCGACCACATCGATCTCGAGGCCTTCGGCCGCGGCGAGCACCTCGAGCCCCGACGACCCGTCATCGGCGGCGGAAAGCTCGGCGAGCAGCGCGTCGATCTGCTCGTCGGTGCGCATCGGATCGTGGTGCGTCAGCGCGAGCATCCTCGCGCCCGCGGCGCGGCACATTTGCACCGCGTAATGCGGGGTCGAATGCCCCCAGCCGATCTTGGTCGCGTATTCCGCCGGGGTGTACTGCGAATCGTGGATCACCAGGTCGGCGTCGCGGAACCACTCGCTATGCTCGCGGTCCTGGCCGTGGATCGGGCCGCAGCCGTCGGCGAGCTCGTGCGAGTGCGGCTCGTGATCGCACGAATAAACCACCGTCGCGCCGTCGCATTCGAGCTTGTACGACAGCGTCAGCGCCGGATGGTTGAGGAAGCGCGTGGTCACCCTGACGTCGCCGATCTCGAAGGTCTGCTCGGTCAGGTCGCGATAGTCGACCTTGGCGCCGAACGCGTCGAGCGTCACCGGAAAGTAAGTGAACTCCATCTGGCCCGCCAGCGTCTCGCGCAGCGTGTCGCCGAATCCGCGCGGCGCGTAGAACGTCCAGCTGTTGCCGGGCACGAACAGCGGCGCGAAGAACGGGATCCCCTGGATGTGGTCCCAGTGCGTGTGGCTGATCAGAATCGAGCCGACGTTGCCGGTGGGTTTCTGCGCCAGGATGTGCTGACCGAGATCGTGCGCGCCGGTGCCGCAATCGATGATCAGCATCGTCCCGCCCGACGAGGTCACCTGGACGCACGAAGTGTTGCCGCCGTACCGGACGGTCTGCGGGCCGGGCTTCGCTATCGAGCCTCGCGTGCCCCAGAACCGAACCTTCATGCGAACCCCCCTTATCCTTATTGCGCGCACCATGCGTCAAAACGCGCGCCGGTTCCAGCGCGAGATTTGTCGGTTCCATACAAGGAATGCGTGGGAGCGCTGTGATGCGCGGCACTGGCGCCCGGCGAACGGGCCGGCTCCCAGGTTTCGTTGCGACTCGATCGCATTGGGAGTAGGCAAGCGCCGGTCGCACCCGACACACTCGGAGGGCGGACATGCGACTTTCATTGATCATTGCCGGGTTGGCGGCCCTTGCGCCTTTACCCGCCGTCGCTGAACCTGATGGCTTCCGCGGAAGCCGCAACATCCAATTCACGGTGGATTTCAACTTCTTCACGCGGGAAACGAACAGCATCGTCGCGAGCGGCGCGTTCGACGACGAAGGCACGATCGGCCACGGCACCGACGAGTTTTTCCGCGGCGCGGTTGCGAAGGTCGTGGACAGCCCTGAAATGGGTCAGGGCAGCTTCACCTGGGAGCTGAACAACGTTTACGTTCCCACCGGAGGTTACGCGAAGCCGGGCGTACGGCCCACGTATCAGACGTGGAAGATTACCGGCGGCACGGGCAAGTACGAAGGAATGACTGGATTGGGCTCTGGAAGCGGCACTTGGAGCGACGCCAGCGGCGAGCTTCACGTGGTCGGCTTCGGGACGGTCGATTGCCCGAAGTGCTGAAAGCGGAAAATGGCTCCCCGAGTTGGATTCGAACCAACGACCAAGTGATTAACAGTCACCTACTCTACCGCTGAGCTATCGGGGAACGGCCTTCAGGCAGGGGTGCGCCTATACCAACGAAAGCGGGGTTGGCAAGCAGGCTAAACCTGGAATTGCTCGGTGACGATCCGCTCGTCGAGGCTGTGGCCGCGATCGAACAGCAGCGTCAGGCGGCGTTCGGCGGCGATCGCGACGCTGACTTCGGCGACCTCGCGCAGCTCCTTCTGGTCGGCGACGACCGCGACCGGGCGCTTGTCCGCCTCGAGCACGCGAAAACGGATTTCCGACGTGTCGGGCAGGATTGCGCCGCGCCAGCGCCGCGGGCGGAACGGACTGATCGGGGTGAGCGCGAGCATCGCCGAGCCGAGCGGGAGGATCGGCCCGCTGGCCGACAGGTTGTAGGCGGTCGAGCCCGCCGGCGTGGCCACCAGCACACCGTCGCAGGCGAGCTCGGCGATGCGGACCTTGTCGTTGACCGAGACCTCGATCTTGGCGGTCTGGCGGGTCTCGCGCAGCAGCGAGACTTCGTTGATCGCGCAAAAGCGATGCTCGGCGCCCGACCGGGTCGTCGCGGTCATCGCCAGCGGGGCGACGTCGATCGCGCGCGCGCGCGCCACCCGCTCGCCGATCTCGCGGCTGCTGCGCGGCTTGTTCATCAGGAACCCGACGGTGCCGAGGTTGAGCCCGTAAGCGGGGATCAGCGAGCCGCTATCGAGCATGTGGTACATCGTCTCGAGCATGAAGCCGTCGCCGCCGAGCACCACTACGGCTTCGGCCTCGTCGAGCGGAACCCATGCGGCGGTGTCGCGCAGGGCCGCCGCCGCCGCCTCGGCGCGGTCGGTGGCCGAGGCGAGAAGCGCCAGCCGCAGCTGCTTGGCCATCGCTCGAGCCCCCACATCGCCGTGCGCCGCCGATCCTGCCGCGCGGCTCGGGTTTATGGCGCAAGCCCCTGCCTGGCAACGCGTTTCCGTTGCGGAACGCTTTCGCAACCCCTGCGCGCGCATAAGCGCCGACCATGGCGAGCCTTGCTCTCGATCCGGCGGCCGACGGGCACGATGCGCTGACCGGGCTGCTCTCGGCCGCGGCGGCGCGCGCGCGGCTCGAGGCGTGGGCGGGCGCCGGCGCGCGCTGGCAGGCGATGCTGATCGGACTGCCGCGCCTTCAGGCGGTCAATCACGCGTATGGCCATTCCGCCGGAGACGGCGCGCTGGTGGAGATCGGCCAGCGCATCCGCGCGTTCTGCCGGGACGAGCT